>CALFEM010000230.1 GCA_937950105.1 uncultured Alphaproteobacteria bacterium
GAGATGCCTAAGTGACTGGAGTTCAGACGTGTGCTCTTCCGATCTCATGGGCGTGACGCACGTCATACGCGGCGTTGGTGAGATGGTCGACGCCGCGTATGACGTGCGTCACGCCCATGTCGTGGTCGTCGACGACGACGGCGAGGTTGTAGGTCGGGTTGCCGTCGGATCTGAGGATGATGAGGTCGTCGAGGTCCTTGTTCGGGAACGTCACGGTGCCCTGCACGCGGTCCTCGACCGTCGTGATGCCTTCACGCGCGGCCTTGAGGCGGATGGCGAACGGGGCGCCGGCCGGCGCTTCCGACGGATCGCGGTCGCGCCAGGGCGACTGGATGGTGAGCGGGCGCTTCTCGGCTTCCGCCGCGGCGCGCATGGCGTCGAGCTCGTCCTTGCTCAGGTAGCAGCGATAGGCGGCGCCGCGCGCGAGCAGCGTCTCGGCGACCTCGCGATGGCGCGCGGCACGGGCGAACTGCGAAACGGCCTCGCCCTCCCAGTCGAGACCGAGCCATGTCAGGCCATCGAGGATCGCGGCGACGGCGGCTTCGTTGTTGCGCTCGCGGTCGGTGTCCTCGATGCGCAGCAGGAAGGTGCCGCCCTTGGCCTTGGCGTAGAGCCAGTTGAACAGCGCGGTGCGGGCGCCGCCGATGTGCAGATAGCCCGTCGGCGAGGGAGCGAAGCGGACGACGGGGGCTTTGAGCGCAGACTGTCTATCGGTCATCGGGCGTGTCATGATCCTGCGGCGGAAGGGCGTGGGGAAAAGCGGTCCGCGTTTAGCATGCTCGGCGCGCGCGGGTAAGGCCCGCCGCCATCGGCGGTCTCGGGGACGGGGAATGTCGGCAGCCACGGACAGCGCAGGGGCCCTGGAAGCGGTCCGCTCGGCTGCGGCCGAGGCGCGGCGCGAGGGTTGGTCTCCCGGTGGCGAGACGCTGCGCGAGCCCGTCGCAGCGCAGCTGGCGGCGGCGCTCGAAACCGAACGGGCGCGCTGGTTCTACTGGGTGCCGGTGCTGATCGGCGCCGGCATCTGGATCTATTTCCTGCTGCCGTCGGAGCCCCAGGTGTGGCTGGCCTTGGTGCCGGCCCTCATCGCGCTGGTCCTGCGGGCGACGCTGCCGCGCACCACCTTTCTCGATCTCGCCACGGCCGTCGCTGTCCTCCTGGCGTTTGGCTTCGCGCTGATCTCTCTGAGGGCGGCATGGATCGCGGCGCCAGTGCTCGACCGTCGGCTCGACGACGCGGTTGTCGAGGGCCGCATCGAGCGCATCGAGCCGCGCGCCGATCGCGGTGTGCGCGTCATGCTCGCGTTGTCGCGCATCGACGGCGTGGCGGCGGAGCAGACGCCACGGCGCGCGAGGATCAGAGTTGCGGCGCGGCCGGAAGGGCTGCTGCCCGGGGACGTCGTCTCGCTGCGGGCACGCCTGGCGCCACCTGCCATGCCGGCGATGCCGGGCGATTACGACTTCGCACGCTATGCATGGTTCCAGGGGCTCGGCGCGGTCGGCTTCGCGCATGCGCCACCGCAACGGCTCGATGCCGCAGCGACGGCGCCTGCCCCCGTGACGTTGCGCTGGCTGGCGGCGATCGAGCGGCTGCGCCAGCACATAGGCGAGCGCATCGCAACGGCGCTGCCCGGCGAAACCGGCGCCATCGCGGCGGCGCTGATCACAGGAGAGCGCGGCGGCATCAGCGAGGCGACCAACGACGTCTATCGCGACTCCGGGTTGTTCCACATCCTGTCGATCTCGGGGCTGCACATGGCCATCATGGGCGGCGCCGTGTTCTGGATCGTGCGCCTGCTGCTCGCCCTGTTCCCGGCGATCGCGCTCAGCTATCCGACGAAGAAGTGGGCGGCGCTCGCGGCCATTGCCGGATCGGTCGGTTATCTCGCGATCTCCGGCGGATCGTTCGCCACCGTGCGCTCGTTCATCATGCTCGCCGTGATGTTCGTCGCCGTGCTGCTCGGGCGGCCGGCGCTCGCCATGCGCAACGTCGCGCTGTCGGCACTGGTCATCCTGCTGGTGTTTCCTGAAAGCGTGCTCGACGTCGGCTTTCAGATGTCGTTCGCGGCGGTGGTGGCGCTGGTCGCCGCTTACGAAGCGGTGCGCGACCGCCTGACGGGAGAGGGCCGGCGCGAAGCGGGAATGGTGCTTCGTGTCGCGCTGTTCTTTGGCGGTATCGTCATGACGACGCTCGTCGCCAGTATCGCCGTGGCGCCATTCGCCGCCTACCACTTCCACACCAGCCAGCAGTTTGCCGTGTTGGCCAATCTGCTCGCGGTGCCGATCACCAACCTGGTGGTGATGCCGGCCGCGTTGGCGACACTGGTCGTCATGCCGCTCGGACTGGAGGCGGGACCGCTCGCTGTGATGGGCTTCGGCATCGAGGCCATGACGTGGACCGCGCGTCTCGTCGCGGCGTTGCCGGGCGCGGTGCTGAAAGTGCCGGCGGTGCCGGATGCGGCGTTCCTGCTGGTCGTCGGCGGCGGCTTGTGGCTCGCACTCTGGCATGCGCGCTGGCGCTGGCTCGGGCTCGTGCCGGTGCTGATGGGGCTGGCGCTGGCGCCGTTCGGGACCCGGCCCGCCGTGCTGGTCGGCGACGGGGCACGCGCCGTAGCGATTCGCGCCGCCGATGGCCGCCTCGTGGTTCTGGCCGGGCGCAGCGGTGCGCGTTACGAGGTATCGCGCTGGCTGGAGGCCGACGGTGACGCACGCAGCGCCGACGAGGCGCTGGCGGAGAGTGCCCGGGTCGGCATGGGGGCCAGCATGGCGGGCCCGCTCCCGGCCGCGTTCGCGGTAACGCGGACGAGCGCGGCGATGCCCGCTGTCGAGACCGCGATCGCTGCTGGCAGTGCCGGCATTGGCATCGGCAGTTCGCGGCCGGAGGCTCGGGCCGTCTCCGGCCCTGTCTGCGATATGCTCGGTTGTGTCGGTGTCATCGCCGGAACGCGCATCGCCGTGTCGTGGCATGCTGCGGCAGTCGGCGACGACTGCGCCAACGCCGACGTGGTGGTGATCGCCGGGCGCGCGCCCGCCGGCTGCAACGGCCCGCTCGCCGTGATCGACAACCGCGCGGTGTATGGCCTCGGCACCCACGCTCTCTATCTCGATGGACCACGGCAGGTGCGCATCGAGACGGTTGCCGGCGCGCGCGGTGCCAGGCCATGGGCGATGCCGCAGCGCCCGCCATTGCGGCGCAGCTACGGGACGACCGCGCAGAAGAGCACGCGCCCCTCGCACGAGGCCGGGCGCCTCACGGACTTTGCCGCGCCGGCGCTTGCCGAATTGTGGCGCGCTCCACGCGCCGAAGACGAGGACAGCGCGCCGCCCGTGGTCGATATGGAGCCCTAGATGTGGTGCCAGGTGAAGGCGAGGGGGCGAGCCCCCTCGACCCCCATGACCGTCCCATGACCGTTGCGCGGAGCAACGGGGCAGACGTGCGGAACCCGAAAAGCGGGGGCAAGGGGACCAGTCCCCTTGCCTTCCCTTCACTTCTCCGCTGTGGACGCCGCCTCAATAGCGGCGGATGAGGCCCACCAGACGGCCCTGGATGTCGACCTGATCGGGGCCGAAGATGCGTGTCTTGAACTCTGGATTCGCGGCCTCGAGGGCGATGGTGGTGCCCTTCTTGCGCAGCCGCTTCAGCGTCGCCTCTTCCTTCTCGACCAGGGCGACGACGATGTCGCCGTTCTCGGCGTTGTCGCAGCGGCGCACGATGACGAGATCGCCGTCGTGGATACCGGCCTCGATCATCGAGTCCCCGCGCACCTCGAGTGCGAAATGCTCACCGTTCGTCAGCAGGTCCGGCGGACAGGCGATGTCGTGCGTATGGTTCTGGATGGCACTGATCGGCGTTCCGGCAGCGATGCGTCCCATGACCGGTACCGACACCGTGCGGCTGTCGATGGTCACCGAGGGCGGTGCGGAGATCTCGTTCTTGCGCCCGCTGCCTTCGATGACGCTCGGCTGGAAGCCGCCGCGCTTCGGTTGCGCCTCCGTCCCCTCCGGCAGCTTGATGACTTCGATGGCGCGCGCGCGATGTGGCAGGCGGCGGATGAAGCCGCGTTCGACCAGCGCAGTGATGAGGCGGTGGATACCCGACTTCGACTTGAGGTCGAGGGCGTCCTTCATTTCGTCGAAGGACGGCGGCACGCCAGCGGCCTGCATCCGTTCATGGATGAACAGAAGCAGTTCCTTCTGTTTCTGGGTCAGCATCGGTGAGTTCCCCCTCGATCGGCCAGCCCGCTCAGGGGCAGCCTCGACGTGCTTCTCAGGGACGGTTGCGACGCAACCGGCCCTGCCAATTCCGGCGACGCCAGCGAGGCGGCGCAACTCGGACAAATCATGAATGTACACTAACCGTTCGCAACATGTTCTGCAAGGGGGTTGGCGGCACAATCCTTAACGCGCTGCCTAGAAGTCGAGGTCCAGCGTCGTGACCGCGCTGCCCGGTGCCAGCGCGAGTGCATGCGGCGGCCGCACGATGAGGCAATCGGCGGCGGCGAGAGGGGTCAGCAGGGAGCTGTCCTGCGAGGACACTGGCGCCACCGTCGCGGCGCCGTCGTCGCCGTGTCCGCGCCGGCCGCGCATGTAATGTGCACGCGGGCCGTTGGCGGGCAGCGCAACGGACAGCGCCGCGGTGCGGGCACGGCTGGCGGGGGCGCCGTCGTCGAGGAGCTTCGCAATCAACGGCACCACGAACACGCGCGTGCAGATCAGCGACGACACCGGGTTGCCTGGAAGGCCGACGATGCGCTGTTCGCCGCGGCGGCCGAAGATCAGTGGCTTGCCGGGGCGCATCGCGATCTTCCAGAAGCCGAGCGACATGCCGGCGCGCTCGAGCGCGGGCACCACGAGATCATGATCGCCGACCGAGGCGCCGCCGATGGTGAGCAGAATGTCGGCATCGTGCGCGAGGGCAATCTTCTCAGCGAGGCTCTCGTGCGTATCGCGGGCGATGCCGAGCAGCTTCGGCTCGCCGCCCGCCGCCGCGATCATGGCGGCGAGGCCATAGGGGTTGGACGAGATGATCTGGTCGGCGCGCGGTGTCTCACCGGGCGCCACGAGTTCGTCGCCGGTGGCGAGGATGGCGACGCGGGGCCGGCGGCGCACCGGCAGCGCGGCATGGCCCATGGCTGCGGCGAGGGTGATGTCGCGGGCGGTGAGTCGTTTGCCGGCGCTGAGTGGCGTGTCGCCTTTGCGGAAGTCACCGCCGCGCCGACGCACGTGCTCGGCGTCGGGCGCGCCGTCGACGACGCGGATGAGCGAGCCGTCGGCCTCGACGTTCTCCTGGATGACGATGGCGTCGGCTCCGGCGGGCAGCGGCGCGCCCGTGAAAATGCGTGCGGCTTCGCCAGCGTGCACGGTTCCGGTGAAGGCGTGGCCGGCGGCGGATTCGCCGATCAACCGCAGCGTGGCGGGCAGCGTGGCCACATCGGCGGCGCGCACGGCGTAGCCATCCATGGCGGAGGCATCGAACGGCGGCTGCGTCAGGCGCGCGGCGAGATCGGCGGCGAGCACGCGGCCGGCGGCGGCGAGCAGATCCACAGGTTCGGCTTCGAGCGGCGTGACGCCGTCGAGGATGCGTTCGAGGGCGGCTTCGACGGAGAGAGCGGACACGCGTGTCATTCCTTCCCGGAAGCGCGCCAGTGGCCCGAACGGCCACCGAGTTTCTCGACCAGACGGATTCCCTCGAAGCTCATGGCTTTGTCGACGGCCTTCAGCATGTCGTAGATGGTGAGGCAGGCGACCGAGACGGCGGTGAGCGCTTCCATCTCGACGCCGGTCTGTCCGGAGACCTTCACTTCGGCGGTGACATGCAACCCGGGAGGATCGAGGCTCGGCACGAAATCGACGGTCGCTTTGGTGATGGGGAGGGGATGGCAGAGCGGGATCAGCTCGGACGTCTTTTTCGCCGCCATGATGCCGGCGATGCGGGCGGTGGCGAGCACGTCGCCCTTCTTCGCCGAGCCGGTTTCGATCATGGCGAGGGTTGCGGCCTGCATGGTGACGAAGCCCTCCGCGCGCGCCACGCGGTGCGTCACGTCCTTGGCCGATACATCGACCATGTTGGCCTCGCCCTTCTCGTTCAGGTGCGAGAGCTGCGACGCGGCGGCAGGTTCGGCGGATTTCGGTTTGGGCATTCTGGGGCTCGGCTCGGTTCGCAGAGGAAACGCCCTTCGCGTAGCGCAGAACAGGCGCCAGCGCCACTGTGGTCGAGTCAAGGCGGCCATCGCAAGAGTGGCGCACAGTGACGATGCGGCGTAAGCCAGCAGGGATAGCGGGATCGCGCAGCAGTTTTGCCTAACTCGATCACGTGCTCTAGCATGGCAGGAGCGAAGAACAGTGGAGGACGCCATGGCGACCGTGCGAGGACTTGTGGCCGGACTGCTGGCCTTGCTGCTGGCGGCGAGCGTTGCTCAGCCGGTGCGCGCCGATGCGGAGGGCGACGCCTTCCTCGCCGCTTGCGCCAAGGGCAAGGCCGACGACGCCAAGGCCAAATGCAAGTGCGTGCTCGACGGCATCGAGAAGGACTTCAAGGACAAGAAGCGCGCCTTCGCGTTCCAGTCGGTGACCATGACCGCGGGCGATCTCGCCAACGCGCCGCCATCGGGCCTCGGCGAGGACGACGAGAACACCGTGACCGACCGCACCTTCGAGCTGATGCAGAGTTGCGGGCTGGTGAAGTAGCAACGGGCAAGCCGCGCCGCCTTCTCACTTCGCCTGCGTCGAGCGCCAGGACTTGACGAACGACAGCGCCGTCTCGATGTGGCTTTCCGCGTCCGAGGCCGAGTGGGCCGAGCCGATCCTGCCGTCGGGCGTGACCACGTAGGACGTGCGGCTGGCGATCACCATTTTGCCGAAGCCCCAGACTGCGTCGTAGGCCGTTGCAACCTTGCCGTCGGCATCCGCGCCGACAGGAAACTTGTCGCGGCACTCCTTGGTCGAGAACGCGCGCTGGGTCTCGATGTCGTCGGTGGAAATGCCGATCACGGAGGCGCCGAGGGCCTCGAACTGCGGCATCGCTTCCGCGAACAGGTTCGCTTCGATGGTGCAAACCGACGTGAAGCTCTTCGGATAGAAATAGACGACGACCGGACCTTTGCTCAGGGCCTCGCGCAGCGAGAACTGTGCCGTCTTGCCGGCGACCGCGCTCGGGATGGTGAAATCGGGCGCGGTAGCGCCGACCGCGAGATTGGCGCTGGCCGGCGAGACGGCCGCCGCCGATGCGGCGACGGCGGTGATGAGCAGCAGCGAGCCCCGGTGGGCGGCCCTTGCGAAGCGCGCGGCGGGGCTGATTTGGCTGCGATCGGGGCGGCTGGTCTGAGGCGTGGTCACGGCCGGTTCTCCTGTCGCGCACGGGTGGTGGACGCCGCCGCGTGTCTCGACCGGTATACGCGCCCGAGCCTGACGGCGGATCAGCCGCGGCACTGCGCGCGCGGGCAGTCACGCGCGCGCCAGCAGCGCCTTCGTCGCGCTCGTCACGTCGGCCTGGCGCATCAGGCTCTCGCCGACCAGAAAGGTCGAGACCCCGACCTTGCCCAGCCGCGCGATGTCGGCGGGTGTGAAGATGCCGCTCTCGCCGATGACGATGCGGTCCTTCGGTACGCGCGGGGCGAGCCGTTCGGTCGTCGCCAGCGTCGTCTCGAAGGTCTGCAGGTTGCGGTTGTTGATGCCGATGAGCCGGCACGGCAGCGCCAGCGCGCGGTCCAGTTCGGTATCGTCGTGCACCTCGACGATGGCATCCATGCCCCAGTCGCCCGCCGCGCTGGCGAGATCGCGCGCGAGTGCGTCGTCGACCTCGGCCATGATGATGAGAATGCAGTCGGCGCCCCACGCGCGCGCCTCGACCACCTGATAGGTGTCGATCATGAAATCCTTGCGCAGCACCGGCAGCGAGCACGCCGCACGCGCGGCTTTCAGGTATTCGGGCGCACCCTGGAACGAGGGCGTGTCGGTGAGGATGGACAGGCAGGTCGCTCCGCCCGCCGCGTAGGCATGCGCCAGCGCCGGCGGATCGAAGTCGGCGCGGATCAGCCCTTTCGACGGCGACGCCTTCTTGATCTCGGCGATCAGTGCCGTCTCACCCTTGGCGAGTTTCGCCGCGATCGCATCCGCGAAACCGCGTGGCTTCGGAGCGGAACGAGCGTACTCCGCCATCACCTGCAGCGGGTTGGCTTCCTTCGCGCACGCGACTACCTCGCGCTTGTAGGCGGTGATCCTGTCGAGGATGTCG
>CALFEM010000231.1 GCA_937950105.1 uncultured Alphaproteobacteria bacterium
CGAGATGCCTAAGTGACTGGAGTTCAGACGTGTGCTCTTCCGATCTGGTCGCAGCCGGCAACTGCAGCCGCCGCACCGGCCGCGCCGCAGCCGCAGGCCACGTCGCGCGCGCCGCTCGACGGTGCGACGGCGATCCAGCGCTCGATCGCGCGCATTCATGACGCCTGCCAGGCACCGCCGCTGTCGCCGCCCGAGTACCGCTCGCTGTTCGACATCATGGCCGAGGAGATCACCCGCAACGGTCTCAGCGGTGCGCAGACCATCGCCAACATCGCCCAGCGTGCACAGGATCAGTCGATCGACGTGCGTCGCGACGACATCCGCTTCGTCCTCGACGTCGTCAGCGAGACGGATCCGTGGTTCGAGCAGGGGGCCTCGGCGAAGCTGTTCGCGGGCCGCTTCCGCAACTTCGTCGTCGCGCGCTGCCGCAGCCAGGGTCTGAACCTGTCGGCCGACGAACTCGACCTGATCGACGCGTGGTTCGCCGGCGCGCCGCAGGCACAGCGCGCCGCTGCCCGTCCGGCAGCGCCGCAGCCGCAACCGCAACCGCAGCCGGCGGCGGCAGAGCCCGCCGCCGATCGCTGGTGGAACACGGCGCCGTCGCCGGCCGATCGTTTCGGCGCTCCGCAGGACGATCTCGGCAGCGACGAGTTCCCGCGCATCGTGCGCCGGAACATCCGCTGAGCTGCTGACCGGACGCCACGTCTTGCAACGCCGCCTTCGCCGGCGGCGTTGCTGTTTTCGTTGGCCGCGCCAGGAAGACTGGGTGCGGATCATCTGGGCATGCGGTTGGCGTTGAGGGCTGCTGCGAGCGATTGAAGGGCTGGTCGCGCCAGAGTATGACTGCCGCATCGAACGGTGCGCATAGCGAACCGCTTCAGACGGCCCCGTAGCTCAATCGGATAGAGCACCAGCCTTCTAAGCCTGTGTTCTGGACAGAGATACGCCAACAATTAGAGTGGCTTGAAGACCGGAAGGAAGTGTGCGAACCGCGTAGCGAAGCGTTTCAGACGGCCCCGTAGCTCAATTGGATAGAGCACCAGCCTTCTAAGCTGGGGGTTGGAGGATCGTGCCCTCCCGGGGTCGCCAAACGCGCGAAATTGCATTTACATCAATATGTTGATGGGATCCCCAATGAACGCATAAATTGCAGGCTTGAAGGGGAGCCTCGTATTCACCGCGACGGGCTCGAATGAGCCGGCAAGCGCCGAAGGAAGCCCGAAAGCCTCACGTTGGACCACCGATCCTGCTCAGACTGGGACCGGGTGCCGATTAGTAGCCGTCATGCCCATCGCGTGCTGTCGATGCAGCGCAACAAGAACGACCGCAACGACGCGCGAGGGCTTGCCGATCTGGTGCGCATTGGCTGGTATCGCGAAGCGCGGGTCAGATCGCTCGATGTGCAACTCGTTCGTTCTCTGCTGCCGTCCCGCCAGCAACTGCTGCGATCGCGGTATACAATCGAGAGCTTCGCGGCGCGTTGAAGACGCTGGGCGCCTTGATAGGATCAACGAAGGGGCGAGGCTTCATGGCGCGGGTAATGGAGCTACGGGCTGACAACGACTGGCTCGGCTCTCTCCTCGATCCGCTGCTTGCCGCCCATGCTGCCATCGCTAAGCAGATCAAGATTGCTATGGCCAGTGTGCTCGAGGCGGCACGCAATTGGCTATGCACTGGCAACGGGTAACGTCACGATGGCAGTGAGGCCGCCGAGTTCAGAGGGCTTCAGGCGGATATCGCCGTCATAGAGCCGAGCAAGATCGCGGGCGATGGCGAGGCCCAGCCCCGATCCGGACTTCTGCGTATCCCACCGCTCTCCTATGTTGAACACGACCTCGTAGGCCTCGGGCGGCAGTCCGGGTCCATCGTCGTCGACCGCGATTTCAACGGCCTTGCCGTCCGCGTCCAGCTCGGCCCGGACACGCACCCGGTAACTCGCGTGCGTGCTCGCATTGTCGACGAGGTTGGCCAGGATCTCGTGCAGGTCCTGGCGGTCGCAGGCAACGGCGAGCGCGGCCGGGACCTCGTTCGTGAACGTGAGATCGCGACCTCGATGAAGCCGCGTCATTGCTGTCACGATCTCGGCGACCGCAGTGTGCACGGTCGCCGATGCTCCGAGCGACAGCCGCGTTGCAACGACCCGCGCGCGCGTGGTCTGATAGTCGATATGGGTCTGCAGCTTCCGGCACTGGTCGAGGATCGTTGTCGCGCTGTTCGGCAGCCCCTGCTCGGCAATCCGGTGCGCCTCGTCGGTAAGGACCACGAGCGGGGTCTTGAGGCCGTGTGCGATGTTGCCGGCCTGCGTTCGTGCCCGCTGGATAAGGTCCGTCGTCGAGGCGACGAGCGCATTCAACTCGTCGACCAGCGGCTGAACCTCGGAGGGAAACCTGCCGGCGAGTGCCTTGGTGGAGCCTGAGCGGACCGCGGACAATGCGTCGCGCAACGCTTTTAGAGGCTGCATCGCGAAGACGATGAGCAGACCCGCCGCCAGCACCATCGAAAGTCCCAGACCCAGCAGCGACCACGAGAGAGCGGAGTTGAAACTCCCGATGACGTCGTCGAGGTGGCGCTTGTCTGTCCCGATGATGAACTGGACTGGATCCTCGGCGGGGTTCCGCCACACGAGCCGTTCGGCGACCACCAGCATGCCCGTCGGCCCGTTCATCACGTGGGTGTGGACGCCGACATCCGCGCGCTGGTCCGGCGGGGTGCGGAGCGGCGCTCCCTGCATCGAGGCCGAGCGGGCAAGAACCTTGCCCCCCTTCTGGATCTCCCAGTAGAACCCGGATTGCGCGACGTCGTACCGAGGATCACTTAAATTGTGCCGGAGCGTCGCACGCTCGCCGTCGATCGTGGCGAGACGCTGCAGCTCCTCGAGATGAACGTAGAGCTCCTCGTGGAACTGCGTCGTCACATGCCGCGCGAACACCGCCGACAGGACGAGCCAGGCCGCGATCATGCCGAACGCGATCCACGCCGTCGCGGCAACGATGAGGCGACCTTTGAGGCTCTCGGTGACGCGCATAGCCTCTCAATCCATCCTGTAGCCGAGACCGCGGATCGTCTTGATCACGTCGGCGCCGAGCTTGCGCCGGAGTCTGCTGACATAGACCTCGATGGTGTTTGATTCGCGCGCCTCATCGAGCGTGTAGAGATGCGCGTTAAGCTCGGCCTGCGAGACGATGCGGCCCAGTCGGTGCATGAAGTAGTTGAGCATCTTGAGATCTCGCGCCGTCATCTCGACAGGTACACCATCGCGTGTGACCTGGCCGTTGGCGCTGTCGAGCACGATGCCGCGATGGGTGAGCACCGGGCTCGCGATGCCCGAGGACCGCCGGATCAGGGCCTTGAGCCGTGCCGCGACCTCGGGAATGTGGAACGGCTTGGTGATGTAGTCGTCGGCGCCCGCATTGAGGCCGTCGACCTTCTCGGCCCAGGAGCCGCGCGCGGTGAGCACCAGAACAGGCATTTGCCGATTGTTGGTGCGCCAGCGCTTCAGGACGTCGATCCCCTGCATCTGCGGCAGGCCGAGATCGAGAACCACCGCATCGTAGTCCTCGTCGTTGCCCATCGCGCAGCCGTCGGCGCCGTTGCCGGCGCGCTCGACCGCGAAGCCGGCCTCGGCCAGCCCCGCTTCGAGCCGCGTGGCGATCTCGTCGTCGTCCTCGACCAGCAGAATGCGGATGGAAGCCTCCTTGCGCTTGTTGGTCATTTAGCACGCCCGACCTGAAACCAACCTGAAACGCGGGGGCAGGGTGTCGCAGGTTCGTTTCAGGTTGGTTTCAGGTCTGCGCCCTATCTGGCTCCTGTCGCCGAACAACGTGCCGATGGAGCCAGGGCAATGCTGAAGTCGCGGGTCCGACTGTCGATCCTTGTCGCGTCGTGGGTGGCTGCAACGTCGGCGGGCGCTGCCGAAGACGTGGCGCGGAATATCGCGGTCACGGCGCAACAGATCGAGCGCATGGACATCAAGATCGCACCGGTTCGAGCGACAACCACGCAGGCCGTCGCGCTTCTGCCAGGTACCGTCGTTCCGGCACTCGACGCGCGGCTGGTTGCCGCGGCGCCGTTTGCGGGAACGGTGGTCCAGGTTCACGTCCTCCCCGGCCAGGACGTGAGCAAGGGCAAGCCGCTCGCAACAATCTCGAGTCGCGAGCTTCTCGACACCATGAGCCAGGTGGCGCAGATGCAAGCCGAGATTCAGATGGCCGAGGCGACCGCGCGGCGCAAGCGGACGCTTGCCGACAAGTCCATCCAGAACCCGACGCTCGCCGAGGAGGCCGAGGCGCAGGTCGCCAAGCTCAAGGCCGTCCTGGAGCAGCACCGGCGCGCGTTGATGATCGGCGGCATCGCTGTCGGCGTGGGTGGCCGCTACGCGATCATCGCTCCGACGAATGGTCGCGTCGTGGACTCGCCCATCGTGCCGGGCGACAAGGTGGACGCCATGGCGGCGGCGGTGACGCTCGATACCAGCGGCGAGCTGATGATCGAGGTGCAAGTCCCCTCCGATCTCGCCATGCGGATCAAACCGGGAGTTCGTGTCCAGGTCGTCGATGGCCCGGAGGGCAAGGTCATCTCGATCGCCGCAACGCTCGACCGGATGACCCGGTCGGCCCGCATGCTGGCGTCCATTTCCGCCGGGTCGGGGCTCATGGCCGGGCAGATGGTTACGGTCAGCATCGTGCAGGAGGCCGCGACGGGCAGTCTGTCTGTTCCGGAGACGGCGGTTGCCCGCGTCAAGGATCAGCACGGCGTGTTCGTTCGCAACGACACCGGCTTTGCGCTGGTACCGGTGAAGGTGGCGGGCCGCTCCCTCAAGGATGTGACGATCCTCGGAGACGTGCCGAGGGATGCGCAGGTGGCGTCGAGCGGCCTGCCGGAACTCGAGCAGATGCTGGGGAGCGAGTAGGCCCATGCTGTCGCGCCTCATCGCCTCATCGCTCACGCAGCGGGTCTTCGTGTTGCTGATGGCCGCCGGTCTGGCCGTGCTCGGCGGCCATGCGTTCCGCACGTTGCCGATCGACGCTTTCCCCAATATCTCGCCCGTGCAGGTCAAGATGATCCTGAAGGCACCCGGCATGACGCCGGCGGAGGTCGACACCCGCGTCATCACCCCCCTGGAGATGGAGCTTCTCGGCATCCCTCGGCAGACCATCCTGCGCTCGGCCGCCAAGTACGCGGTCGCCGACATCACGCTCGACTTCGAGGACGGCACCGACATCTACTGGGCCCGCCAGCAGGTCTCTGAACGCCTCGCGGGTGTGCGCGGGGACCTTCCCGCCAACATCACCGGCGGGCTTGCCCCCATCTCGACGCCGCTGTCGGACGTGTTCATGTTCACGATCGAGGGCGGCAAGCTCTCGCTCGAAGAACGTCGCAGCCTGCTCGACTGGACCATCCGCCCGGCGCTCCGGACCATCCCCGGCATCGCCGACGTCAATGCGCTCGGCGGCATGGTCCGCACCTTCGAGGTGTCTCCCGACAGCGCCGCGCTGGCCGCTGCGGGACTCGGCGTCAAGGATC
>CALFEM010000232.1 GCA_937950105.1 uncultured Alphaproteobacteria bacterium
ACCACCGAGATCTACACTCTTTCCCTACACGACGCTCTTCCGATCTCGAGCTGGTAGGCTGCGTCAGGGTTGTCGCGGATCTCTCGCGCAATCAAAGCCGCCGCGTCGTCGTCGACCTCGGTGAGGCGCTGCCGGCGCATGCGATCGAACAGATCCGTGATGAGTGTCCGTTCCTCGGGCGTCATGGTCGCGTCTCCTCATGATCATCATTCGCCCTAGAAGTGGTATGGCACGCCGCGACTGCAAGACCGGGCGGACGAGCGTCACGCTTCCTCAGAACCGCTTCAGCAGTCGCTCGATGTAGTCGAGTTCCTCCGGCGACCGCTGCTGCTCACCGACGCGGCGGCGCAGCTCATCGAGGATCTCTCTTGCGCGCTGGCGGTCGATCTCGTCCGGGACCTTGACGCTGGTGCCGAGGTCCGGCCCCTGCGAGCGTTGAGGGCGGCCGAGAGGATCGCGCGGCGTGTCGCCGTTGTTGCCGTAACGCTGAGGCATGTTCTGCAGCATCTGCTGGGCCATCTGCTGCGCACCCTGACGCATCTGGTCCAGCGCCCGCGCCTGCTCGTCGGTGGCGCCTTCGAGGTCGCCATCCTGCAACGACTGCTCGGCGTCCTGCATCGCCTCACGCGCCGAGTCGAGCTGATCGGACTTGCCGAGGCCGAGTTCGTCCAGCTCCCGCTGCAACTGTTCGAGAGTGTCGCGCAGCGCCTGCTGACGTTCGCCGAGCCCGGACTGGTCGGCGGGGCCACGCCCGCGCTCGCCCTGCTGGCCCTCGCCGCGCTCGCCCTGCTGGCCACGCTGCGCCTGACCCTGTTGCCCTTGCTGTCCCTGCTGTCCCTGCTTTCCGCGCTGCCCTTGCTGGCCCTGCTGCTGCTGCCCGCGTTGTCCGCGCTGTCCCTGTTGCCCTTGCTGCTGACGCCCCTGCTGGCCCTGTTGCTGGCCTTTCTGGCCGTCCTTGCGCATCTCGCCGAAGGTGTCGTCCATCAGCTGCTGCTGCTTGCCGACCAGATCGCCGAGCTGATCCATCTTCTCCATCATCTCGCGGCTGCGCTGGTTCTCCGCCTCCGCCTGCTTCGACGATTGCAGCCGGTCGAGCAGATCGCGTAGCTCCGACAGCATCTGCTGGGCCTGCTCGCGCGAGCCGTTCTTCGCCATCTCCTCGATGTTCTTCATCATGCGGTCGAGGTCTTGCTCCGACAGCATCTGCCGATTCTTGTCCTGCCCGTCGGGCAGCGGCTGCTGCTGGTCCTGCTGCTGCTCGGCCAGTTCGCGCATGTACTCGTTGAGGGCGTCGCGCAGCTCCTGCATCGCCTCGGCGATTTCCTTTTCGGACGCACCCTGTTCGAGAGCTTTCGACAGCTTCTCCTGCGCCTCGCGCAGGCGCCGCTCGGCCGCCGAGAGATCACCGTCCTCGATCTTGAGAGCGATCTGCCAGAGCTGCTCGATGACGCTGTTCCTCACCTCGCGCGAGTTCGAGCGCTTGAGGCGGTGATAGACCGTGCGCAGGCCGAGATAGACGGCGTTGTCGTCGATGAAGCCTTCGGGCTCGATGGTCAGCGCGTCGAGTGCGGTCAGCACGTCGCGGCGATAGCGCGGATCGTCGACCAGCTTGCGCCGCTGCTCCACCACCGCGCGCGCCAGCGGGTTGTCGAACTTGCGGCTCGGCAGCTCGATGACGAATGTCTCGCTCTTGCCCGTCTGTCCGGCGACGTCGGTCGCCTCCAGCGTCATCTCGACGGTGAGACCGGCCCACGGATGGGCGCCGAACTCGAGGTGTGTGAACGTCTCGCCAGCGGTCGCGTTCGCCTTCGGCAGCTTCAGCGCCAGCACCGGCGGGCGTTCGAGCGGCGGACGCGGTCCGGTCAGCGGGTCTTCGCCGGCGAGGCCGGAGGACGCCAGCGGATCGAGCTTCTTCTGCTCCTTGGTCTTCGGCTTCAGCTTGGCGACGCGCGCCACGGCGGACGCGACGCCGTAGTCGTCGCCGACCTTGTAGTTGAGCTTGAGCGAACCACGTTGCGAGCGCTGCGGCTTTTCGCTGAGGGCGATGGTCGGCAGGGCGTCGGGTGTCACGTCGAAAGTCCACGCCGCCATGTCGGCATCGAGCGCGCGCACGCGGATACGGGCCGAACGATCGAGTGTGTATCGCAGCTCGGTGACGGGGCTCGATCCGCCGCCCGCGACCGGCTTCTCGGCCGCGACCAGCATCGGCTTCTCGGCGCCGAGCGGCAGCACCTCGAGCGCGGGATCGAGCGATTGCGCGCCGCTGGAGCGGACCACGAGCACGCTGCCCGCCGGTACCTCGACGACACCGCTCGCGGAGGGCAGCGGCGCGGCCGAGGGATCGCGTGCGCCGTCAGCCAGCATCACCGGCGCCTTGCCGGTGTAGGCGGGGGGCGTCACCCAGGCATCGAGACGCGCGGCGGCCAGCGTGCGCGCATCGGCGAAGCGGAACGCCTCCTTGAGCGCGCCGCCGAGACTGGAGCCGAGCAGTGCCACCACCAGCACGGAGGCCAGCACCAGCAGGGAGCGCAGCGCGAACGGGTCGAAGCGGTGGGTGCGCGGCTCGGGATGGCCGACGCGCAGCTGTGCCATAGTGCGTGCGAGGCGCTGGCGATGGGCGCGCCAGATCGCCTGCGTGGCGGGATCGCTTGTCGCGGACGAGAGCGTATCCTCGTACGACGACGCCGGCCGGTGCGGCACGCCGGAGACGCGCTCGATACGGCGCACGGCGTCCTCGCGCGTCGGCGACGGGGTGCGCACGGCATAGACGAGGGTAGCGAGCAGCGCGGCAACGAACAGGGCGAGCAGCGCCCAGTGCGCCGGATCCGGCAGTGACGACCACACGCCCGTCAGCGACACCAGCACGAACAGTGCCAGCACGGCGGCGACCAGCCAGAGCCGTGGCCACAGCCGCTCGAACGTCAGCGCCCAACGGCTGCGCCGGACCTTGCGCTCGAAGCGGCGCTCGCGCTCGGCGCGATCCATGTCGACGGGGGGAGTCTCGTTTGTCATGACCGCAAATCTAGCACGCGTTGACGAGAGCGCATCCTTTACGGTCGCTTGCGCCTTGTCGGCAGACTGACGCGCCAATGCGGCCGTGCGACGGCACACGACAGGTGCAAAGGCGCACCGAAATGCCGGAATTGCGGGGCTCTACGAGGTTCAGAGGTTTGCGGATCAGCTCGCCCCGAGCCACGGCGGCAGACGGTCGAGACCGATTAAATCTTCGTAATCCGGGCGCGGGCGGACGACCGCGTAGCTGTTACCGTTGACCAGCACCTCCGGCACCAGCAGGCGCGAATTGTAGGTCGACGACATCACGGCGCCAGATCGGAAGAGCACACGTCTGAACTCCAGTCACTTAGGCATCTCG
>CALFEM010000233.1 GCA_937950105.1 uncultured Alphaproteobacteria bacterium
AGGAGGTCTGCGCACTCGTCCAGTCGGTGACCGCCGAGGACCGCAGCAACGTCGGGCTGACCATCTATTTCCAGAAGTTCTCGAACGGGACGCGCGTGCTGCGGGTGTTTGCGCCGCTCGGCGTGCTGCTGCCGCCGGGCCTCGGCCTCAAGATCGATGACAAGGACGTCGGCCACGCCCCCTTCCTGCGCTGCCACAGCTTCGCCTGCTACGCGCAGGTGGTGGCGGAAGACAAGCTCGTCGAACAGCTGAAGACCGGCAAGACCGCGATCTTCATCATCTTCCAGACCGAGGAAGCCGGCATCGGCATTCCGATCTCCCTCAAGGGCTTCTCCGAGGCACTTCCGGCGATCGATTAAGGTCGAGCGGACCCGGCACTCACGCGAACGCAGCCGGATGTCAAAGAGCCCCGCGCACTGGCACGGGGCTCTTTGATGGGGGATGTTCCCCGGCCTCAGGCGACGCGGCGCTGATGGCCGGCGGCCGTCCCGTTCGGGCGCTGGCTCGTCGCCCGGTTGTCGGAAAACGACAGATAGTCCCGCTCCCGCGCCCCGGCGTCGGCGGCCTTGTTCGGTTCGGCCGGCATCTGCGCCGCCTGTGCCCACGCCGTCATGATGCGCCGCGAGGCTTCCGAATATTGCTGGAACGCCGTCTGCCAGAACTGCGTCTGCTCCTGCAGCAGATCCTGCGGCGAGCGGCATTGTGCGACGCGGCCAGGAATTTCCAGATAGGCCTGTGCGCGGCGCGACATCAGGCTCTGCGTCTCGATCTGCCAGCGCGCCATTCCGCGCATGAACTGTTCCATGGCCGCAGGCGGAGAGAACTGCCCGGGGTTCATCTTGAACATGTTCTGAAACGGGCCGAGACCGTTGAAAGGTGAGTCGTAATTGTTCGCCATAGACTGCCTCCTTGACTGGCGCTTGGCCGCTCGTCGCAATGGTCCATTCGGACTCGTTCGGACCCGGTGAGGTCCGCGCCCTCTGGCGGCTCGTGCTCGAATCGCACTGACGGGCAAGACTGGCTTCCCCGCCACATGGCAACCAGAATAGGTCTACCGCACCCGCGGTGAAACCCCGCAGCGCAAAAAAATATCGGTCTATACACGGAAAGACGTATGCGGAGGCTGGCATGCCGCATACCGGATGAGTTGTGCGAACGCGCTATGATCCGTCGCTTTGCGAAGGCAATAAGTCTGCCAGCCAACATCAAAGCGCGGCCAATCACGCCAAGCGAGATCATGTAATGTTCGGAGCGTTCACCGATCCGCGCCAGACGATCGATTGCAATCGAACGTAGTTAACGATATATTTTCCTCATTCTGTATTTTAGCGTCTGCGGTTGTATTGTGTCAGGTCATTGCAATCTAAGGTTGTCATTCGATTCGCGTGCGCGAGCACTCGCACTCTGCTTGCCTGTGTTCTGTTTGACCGCCTTCAGCTTGCTCGACCCTGCGACAGCTCATGCCGACGCGGAGCTGCGTGACAAGCCCCCGCCGGTCCCCTGGCAGGAGTTGTCCGCCGGCGTCGATATCGCCGACAACGTGTGGTTGCTCTATTCCGGCGTCACCCTCGCGCCGTTCGGAGACGTTCGCCAAAGCGGCCTGCGCCTGCGCGCCGGCGGCGGGTATGGGCAATATCGGTATAGCGGCCACCGGTCGGGCGACCCGCGCGGGACCGACCGCCAGTTTCTCGGCCGCGTCTCGTATGCCGAGGCGCTGCTCGGCTATCAGGAACGGTTCGGCCCCCTGACGGCCAAGGCGTTCGTGGGCATCGCCGCCATCGATCACACCATCGCGCCGGGAGACCCGATCGCGCTCGGCGGCCTTTTGGCGCAAGGCATGGACTACGGCGTCAAGGGCGTCATCGAACTGTGGCTGGACATCGGCCGCAATGCCTGGAGTTCGCTCGATCTGTCGTGGACCAGCGCGCACCAGACCTATGCCGGTCGCTGGCGGCTCGGCTACCGGCTCGCCGAGCCGATCACGCTCGGCATCGAGGCGGGCGTGCACGGCAACGCGCTCGAGGGTTCGGAATTCCTCCCCGATGGCAATCGCCGCGAGCAGCTGAAGCCGTCCGTCCGGCTTGGCCTGTTCGCGCGCTACGAATGGGCCTTGTCGGAGGTGTCTGTTTCGGCCGGCCTGACGCGCAATGCCTGGCAGCTCGACGACGACGTGGCTCTCGAAGACGGCTACGCGACGGTCAATTACCTGACGCGCTTTTGAGCACAGGCGGCGGACGTCGCGGTTGCACCGGCACCCGGCTGCTTCCGCCTGGCGAGCCCATCTGGCCCCGGTCATGCGGAGCCAGAACCGCCGAGAACCCGGCGAGCGCCCCTCCCTCGTCTTCCCCCTCCCACACCGGAACATCGGCGGGCCGTGACGACCGGCAATGTTCCTGTCGTGCGGTCGGGCTGTCGGCACATCTGCCCCTTGGTCGTCCTTGACGTGGATCAGCGTTTGTCGCAAATAAAACGAACGTTCGTTTTGTTGTGATCCGCTGCCCGGCATCCGGCGTAGGCGCCTCGTGCCGCACGATGACGGCGAGGCGTGCAGCGACCATCTGACCGGAACGGCGATCCCGCAGTTTCCGAACGACCGTATCGAGCGATTGAGCGCCGGATAACCGGCAGGCCTGGAGCCAGCCACCATGCCGAGACTGAAGCCCGACACGCAGCGCGCCCGGCGGGAGCACATCCTCGACGCCGCAGCCATCTGCTTTGCTCGCGCCGGCTTCCACCGCACCACCATGCACGACATCTGCCGCGAGGCCGGCATCAGCCCCGGCGCGCTCTACGTCTATTTCGCCTCCAAGGAAGACCTGATCGCCGGCATCTCGGAGCGTGATCGCGCCGAGTTCCAGAGCCGCTTCGACACGCTTGCCGAGGCGCCGGATCTGCTCCAGGCGCTGACCGCCATCGGCGAGAGCTATTTCGTCGACGACCCGTCCACCAAGCAGCGGATGTGCATCGAGATCGGCATCGAGGGCACGCGCAACGGCAAGGTCGGCGAGATCTATCGCGGCGTCGACCAGCAGATCGGCGAGAGCTTCAAGGCGCTGTTCGACCGCCTCGCCGCCGAGGGCCGCATCGCCCCCGGTCTCGACACCGCGACCCTGACGGAACTGCTGCTGGTGATCGGCGACGGCATGATGTGGCGCCGCGCCGTCCGTCCCGGCTTCGACGCCAGCCGCCTGATGCCGGTGATCGCCTCGGTGATCGGCACCCTGCTCAACCCGCAAGACACGTCTCCGGACCGCGCCACCGCCGCGCCGCGATCCGCCGGCGAGGTGACCCCATGAAAAAGACGACGATCATCCTCGCCCTGATTACCGTTGCCCTGGCCGGCGCCGGTCTCGCCGTGCATCAGGGACTGATCCCGCTCGACAGCCTGCATGCGAAGGCGCCCGTGGCGCAGCCTGCGGAGACGTCCCCGGAACCGGCCCCGCTCGCCGTGACGGTCGCCAAGGTCACCGAAGCGACACTGGTCGAGACAGCCGTGGTCACCGGCACGCTGGTACCGCGCGACGAGATCCTGGTTTCGCCCGAGGTCGAGGGCATGCGTGTGCTCGAACTCGTCGCCGATGTCGGCGACCGCGTCGAGAAGGGCCAGAAGCTGGCGGTTCTGGAGCGCGCCACGCTCAACGAACAGCTGGCACAGATCGACGCCTCGCTGGCCCGCGCCGATGCCTCGATCGCGCAGGCGAAGAGCCAGATTGCGCAGGCCGAAGCGGCCGCGACCGAAGCCAAGGCCGCACTCGAACGCGCGCTGCCGCTGAACAAGTCGGGCTATGTGTCGGATGCCGTGCGCGATCAGCGCGAGGCGGCCTCGCGGACGAGTGC
>CALFEM010000234.1 GCA_937950105.1 uncultured Alphaproteobacteria bacterium
AAATTGCGCGCCGATAACCCCGCAACAGGGGTCAAAATTGCATGCCGGTTCACAGTCATGTTGAGAGTCTACCGCAGAAGTATTGAAAATCCGTGTACTGTACTTGGCGGGTCGGCATCGATGATGCGTAGGCTGACGATTACATCCCTTGATCGCAGAATCGCAGTTGGACAGGTCAGGCGAATCGGCAAGGCGACAAGATGCCTACGGACATTGTGTCAGGTTTTGTGTCAACTTTTGAGGGTCTTTGTGTCAAGTTGTTCACGGATTAGTTTCGGCAATCCATTGAAAAACAACAAGAAAACGACGTTAAATTATGGTGGGCGGTGAGAGGGTCGAACTCCCGACATCCTCGGTGTAAACGAGGCGCTCTACCACTGAGCTAACCGCCCGCTGAGCCTCCTGTAGACCACGCCGCGCCACGCGCCAAGCCCTACGACTATCGGCGGCGCTGCTGCTGCGATTGTCGCAGCACCATAGTGCTCTTGCGGCACATCAGCATCCGAAGGATTCTTCGATCCGCCTCGCCCGGTCGAATGACCTGCTGCGCGTCTTCGAGGCCAAGGGCCGAGCTGCGGAGACTGCCATGCCGACCAGGATCCTGATCGTCGAAGATCATCCGATATATGCCGAAGCCCTGCGACTGGCTCTCGGCGACGACGGCGAGGGGGTGACGACGGTGGTCACCAACTCGTTGCGGCAGGCGAAGGCCGCGCTCTCTCAGAACGGCGGATTCCAGCTCGTCCTGCTGGATTTGTGGCTCCCCGACACGCAAGGCCTCGACGGCCTCGTGGAATTGCGTGGACTGTTTCCCAAGCTGCCGATCGTCGTCGTTTCGGGTTTCACCAGCGCCTCCGTGGTCAGCCGCGTGATGATGTGTGGTGCGGCCGGCTTCATCTCCAAGTCGGCGGACAAACGCGATTTCAGCCAAGCCATTCGACGGGTCCTGTCCGGCGAAGTGGTGGTGCCTCCCGGCAAGCCGGATTGCGCTGGCCAACCGGCCCACGCGAGAGCACCCGAGGGGCGCTTGAGGTTGCTGACACAGCAACAGCTTCGCGTGCTGCAGATGCTTTGCCAGGGCAAGCTGAACAAGCAGATCGCGCATGAACTCGGCGTCGGCGAGACGACCGTCAAGGCCCACGTCAGCGAAATTCTGCGCAAGCTCGAGGTGTCGTCGCGCACGCAGGCCGTGGTGGAGGTGTCGAAGCTCGATTTCGAGTCGTTCCTGCACCTGCGCGCGGCCGGCGCGATCACCGGGCCACTCGAACCGTGAAAGGCTGAAACAGCCGCGGCAGCCGCTCAGGCGGCACTGGTTGCGCCGCCGATTGACGGTCTCGCTGCGCTCGCCCGATCGGGGCGCTGCCGCCCGGCGCCAGTGCGCCGGACGACACAGAACAACGCCCGCCGCGATGACAGTGGTCTGCCCGGATTGTCAGGAAACAAAAATGGCGCGAGAGACGGGACTTGAACCCGCGGCCTCCGCCGTGACAGGGCGGCGCTCTAACCAACTGAGCTACTCCCGCAGCACGTGAGCACACTTCGATGCCGGTTGGTTAGCCCCGGCGCGCTCACAGGAGGCGGTGTTTACGTGTTCGAACCGCGCTCGTCAAGCCTCCCGGAACGGGTCCGTCAGCTTTTCCCTACCCGCCCGCGAACCGTACCGCTTCAGCCCTCGTCTCCGTCGTGTCCATGGGTTTCTTCATCGTCCGGATAGACGTGGAACTTGCCGAGCCAGATGCCCTGCGTGGCCCCGCCATCGAGGCCGGCGCGGACCTCGGCCAGCATCTCGACCGGCAAAGCCTCGAGCGCTTCCGGTTCGCTGGCGTACTCGACCATCTCGAGCCCGAGCACGGACAGGTTCATGGCGCCGAGCGTGCGGCCGATGCGGCGCGCATAGTCGGCCTGATCGAAGGCCTGCGCCGCGATCCAGACGTAGCCCCCGGCGGCCCCGAACAGGGCCCCGGGTGTCAGCGGTCCGACATGCACCATGGCCACGCAGATCAAGGGCGGCTTCGATTCAGACTGTCCCACGCCCCGGCTTTTCTCCGATCCCGTCGCAATGCGATTCTGAACATTTAACAGAATACGGACGAGGTGCCACCTGCAAATGGCGGGGCAAATGGTGGGCTGAGCCTCGCGACTTTGGGCGGGGGCCGGTTGCGCCGCGGGGGCATCTTCGTCTAACACGGGATGGACCGCTTCGGGGGGCGGCGCCGGCGGCCTTGGACTCCTGCCCGGCACGGCCCCACGATAGCCCGTCGCATGGCTCGCTTCGCCAGAGGCCGACCTTATGAATCAACTTCTGATCGACTACCTGCCGATCGCCGTCTTCCTCGGTGTGGCGCTGTTCATCGGCGTCGCGCTGATGGTGGCGCCGTTCCTCGTCGCCGTTAACAACCCGGACCCGGAGAAGGTGTCGGCCTACGAATGCGGCTTCGCCGCCTTCGACGACGCGCGCATGAAGTTCGACGTGCGCTTCTACCTGGTCTCGATCCTGTTCATCATCTTCGATCTCGAGATCGCGTTCCTGTTCCCGTGGGCGGTGGCCTTCAAGGAGATCGGCGCCTTCGGCTTCTGGTCGATGATGATCTTCCTCGGCGTTCTCACCATCGGCTTCATCTACGAGTGGCGTAAGGGAGCGCTCGAATGGGATTGATCGTTCCACCGCACATCGGCCAACCGGGCTTCACGTTCGACACGCCGCGCGAAGGCGCGCCGGGCGGCGTGCAGCGGCCGGACCAGAAGTTCTTCACCGAGATCAACAACGAGCTGGCCGACAAGGGCTTCCTCGTCACCACCACCGACGATCTCATCAACTGGGCCCGCACCGGCTCGCTGATGTGGATGACGTTCGGCCTCGCCTGCTGCGCCGTCGAGATGATGCAGGCTGCGATGCCGCGTTACGACGTCGAGCGCTTCGGCTTCGCGCCGCGTGCTTCTCCCCGCCAGTCGGACGTGATGATCGTCGCCGGCACGCTGACCAACAAGATGGCGCCCGCGCTTCGCAAGGTCTACGACCAGATGCCGGAGCCGCGCTACGTCATCTCGATGGGCTCGTGCGCCAACGGCGGCGGCTACTATCACTATTCGTATGCCGTGGTGCGCGGCTGCGACCGCATCGTACCGGTCGATGTCTACGTGCCGGGCTGCCCGCCGACGGCGGAAGCGCTGGTCTACGGCATCATGCTGCTGCAGCGGAAGATCCGCCGCACCGGAACGATCGAGAGATGAGAGGCCAGGGAGTTGGGAATAGGGAATAGCGCACACCGCGTCGCTACCCAACTCCCAACTCCCAACTCCCTACTCCCCTTTAGCAATGCCCTTCATTCATGGTGTGCCTCAAATGGACGACGCACTCGAAGAGCTCGGCACCTATGTCGGCAGCCGCATCGCCGGCGCTCTGCTCGACAAGAAGATCGCGCACGGCGAGCTGACACTGACGGTTGCGCGCGGGCAGATCACCAACGTGCTGAAGGTGCTGCGCGACGACGCGCGCTGCCGCTTCGAAGTCCTCATCGACGTCTGCGGGGTCGACTATCCGGCGCGTGAGAACCGCTTCGACGTCGTCTACCACCTGCTGTCGCCGCGCACCAATCAGCGCATTCGCGTCAAGCTCGAGACCAACGACAGCGAGCCGGTGCCGACAGCGACGGGCGTGTTTTCCGCCGCCGAGTGGTACGAGCGCGAGGCCTACGACATGTACGGCATCCTGTTTTCGGGCCATCCGGACCTGCGCCGCCTGCTCACCGACTACGGCTTCCAGGGCCACCCGCTGCGCAAGGACTTCCCGCTGACCGGCTACGTCGAGGTACGCTGGGACGAGGAACAGAAGCGCGTCGTCTACGAACCGGTGAAGCTCAACCAGGAGTTCCGCAACTTCAACTTCGAGAGCCCGTGGGAAGGCGTCGACTATCCGCTCCCGGGCGACGAGAAGGCGAGCGGCAATCCTCCCGGCCGGGCGTGACGCCATGAAGGACACGCTGAAGCCCGGCGCGACGCATCGCTTCGAGTACAAGGTGGCGGCTGACAAGACGGTGCCTGCGCTCTATCCGGAAGCGCACGAGTTCCAGCTTATGCCGACGGTGTTCGCGACAGGCTTCATGGTCGGCCTCATGGAATGGACCTGTGTCCAACTGCTCACCCCGCACCTCGACGCGGGCGAGGGCTCGCTCGGCACGCACGTCGATTTCTCGCATGTCGCCGCCACCGTGCCGGGCCAGGTGGTGACGGTCGATGCCGAATGCACGGGCGTCAACGGCCGCCGCGTGACGTTCAAGGTGCGCGCCCACGACGGGCTCGACCTCATCAGCGAGGGCAACCACGAGCGCATGATCGTGCCGTGGGAGCGCTTCGAGGCGAAGGTCAACGAGAAGGCCAGGGCGGCGCGGGTCGGTCCTGTGACGCGGCGGAAAATTTGAGTGATTAGTGGGTAGTGAATAGTGAGTTGTCGACAGTGGGAGGCGTGCAACGAGAAGAGGCGGTTCGCTCATACAGGGACCTTGTCGTCTGGCAAAAGGGCATGGCGTTAGCCGAAGACTGTTACCGGCTGACCCGAACCTTTCCGCGGGAGGAGATGTATGGGCTTGTCGGGCAAATCCGCCGCGCGGCAGCGTCTGTGCCAGCAAATATCGCTGAGGGGCAGGGGCGTGAGCAGACAGGAACGTTCATCCAGTTCCTGCGCATATCGCAGGGCTCCCTGAAGGAGCTGGAAACGCACTTGCTGCTGTCGAGAAGGGTCGAATTGACGGACGATAGTTCTGTAGCGCCCTTGCTGGCGCAATGCGACGGACTGGGGCGAATGCTGCGCGCTCTTATTCGATCACTCGAGCAGCGCTGAAATCGAACCTCACTACTCACTACTCACCACGAACTACTCACTGCCGAGGCACGAGGCACACAATGGCAGAGACGGACATCCGCTCGTTCAACATCAACTTCGGGCCCCAGCATCCGGCGGCGCACGGCGTGCTGCGCCTGGTGCTGGAACTCGACGGCGAGGTCGTCACGCGCGTCGATCCGCACGTCGGCCTCTTGCATCGCGGCACCGAGAAGCTGATCGAGCACAAGACGTACCTGCAGGCGATCGGTTACTTCGACCGCCTCGACTACGTGGCGCCGATGAACCAGGAGCACGCCTTCTGCCTCGCCGCCGAGCGCCTGCTCGGGCTCGAGGTGCCGTATCGCGGCCAGCTCATCCGCGTGCTCTACAGTGAGATCGGCCGCATCCTCTCCCACCTCCTCAACATCACCACGCAGGCGCTCGACGTCGGCGCGCTGACGCCGCCCGTGTGGGGCTTCGAGGAGCGCGAGAAGCTGATGATCTTCTACGAGCGGGCGTCGGGCGCGCGCATGCACGCCAAGTATTTCCGCATCGGCGGCGTGCATCAGGACATCCCGCCGGAGCTCGTGCAGGACATCGCCGCCTGGTGCGATCCGTTCCTCAAGGTGTGCGACGATCTCGAAGGCCTGCTGACCGACAACCGCATCTTCAAACAGCGCAACGTCGACATCGGCGTCGTCAGCCTCACCGACGGCTTCGACTGGGGCTTCTCCGGCGTCATGGTGCGCGGCTCGGGCGCGGCGTGGGATCTCAGGAAGGCGCAGCCCTACGAGTGCTACTCCGAGATGGATTTCGACATTCCGATCGGCAAGAACGGCGACTGCTACGATCGCTACCTCATCCGCATGCAGGAAATGCGCGAGAGCGTGAAGATCATGAAGCAGTGCTGCGCCAAGCTGCTGTCGCCCGAAGGCCAGGGTCCGGTCTCGGCAGGCAACAACAAGGTGGTGCCTCCAAAGCGTGGTGAGATGAAGCGCTCGATGGAAGCGCTGATCCATCACTTCAAGCTCTACACCGAGGGCTTCCGCGTGCCCCCCGGCGAGGTCTACGCCTGCGTCGAGGCGCCGAAGGGCGAGTTCGGCGTCTATCTCGTCTCCGACGGCTCCAACAAGCCGTACCGCTGCAAGATCCGCGCGCCGGGCTTCCCGCACCTGTCGGCGATGGACTTCATGAACCGCGGCCACATGCTGGCCGACGTCTCCGCTATCATCGGCTCGCTCGACATCGTGTTCGGTGAGATCGACCGATGATTTCGAGGCCGGCAACCAAGACGAACGCCCGCAATTGCGCCATCGGTACACGTTCCGAGTGAAAGGCCCGTGTCTCCTGTCACAGATCGGAAGAGCGTCGTGTAGGGAAAGAGTGTAGATCTCGGTGGTCG
>CALFEM010000235.1 GCA_937950105.1 uncultured Alphaproteobacteria bacterium
AGATGCCTAAGTGACTGGAGTTCAGACGTGTGCTCTTCCGATCTTTCGTCGAGCGAGCCTGGCCGCGTGTAGAAGGCAGGAACCGGCGGCAGCACAATGGCACCGAGGCCGGTCACCTTCAGCATCGCCTCGATGTGTCCGGCATGTAGAGGCGTCTCGCGCGCGACGAGCACCAGCCGCCGGCGCTCTTTCAAGGTTACGTCGGCGGCCCTCGTCAGCAGGTTGTCGGACAGGCCGTAGGCAATTGCCGAAAGGGTTCGCATCGAGCAGGGCGCGACGACCATGCCCTGGCAGCGGAACGAGCCGCTCGCGATCGCGGCGCCCACGTCGTTGCACCGATGCGTCACGTCGGCAAGCGCTAGTGCTCTCGCGTGGGCCTGTCGGTCGATCTCGAACGAAAGCGTGCGCTCGGCGGCAGGCGTTACGACGAGGTGGCTCTCGATGCCGGAGATCTCGCGCAACATCTCGAGACAGCGCAGACCGAGGATCGCTCCCGACGCGCCGCTGATGCCGATGACGAACCGGCGGGTGCCGCTCATGCTCGCCCTCCGTCAGTTCCCGCACCGAACAGGTCGGGCAGGCGGGCGGCGAGGGCGTCGATGCGCGCGACGACGCCGGGAGCCATGTCGAGCCGCTCGCCCCATGTGCGTGTCGTCTCAGCATCGATCTTGCGAGTCGCATCGATGCCGAGCTTGCCGCCGAGGCCTGGTGCGGGCGAAGCGAAATCCAGAACATCGATCGGTGTATCCGAGACGACGACCAGATCGCGGCTGGGGTCGGAGCGTGTCGACACGGCCCACATGACATCGCTCCAGCTGCGCGCATCGATATCGTCGTCGACCACGATGACGAGCTTGGTGTAGCTGAACTGGGGGAGCATCGACCAGAGACCGAGCATCATGCGCCGGGCATGTCCCGGATACCTCTTTGAGATCGCGACGACGGCTATTCGATAGGAGGCGGCTTCCGGTGGCAGCCAGCAGTCGACCACCTCCGGGAATTGCTGTTGCACGAGCGGCAGGAACACGTCGTTCAGCGCTTCCGACAGAACCGCCGGCTCATCGGGCGCGCGGCCCGTGAAGGTCGTGAGGTACATCGGGTTGTCGCGTGTGGTGATCGCCGACAGGCGCATCACCGGGTAAGTCTCGGCTGCGTTGTAGTATCCGGTGTGATCTCCATAGGGCCCCTCTAGAGCGACGTCACCTGGAGTGACCGTGCCTTCGAGCACGATCTCCGCCTCGGCTGGCACGAGGAGCGGAACCGTGACGGCTTTTGCGAGCCGTGTCCGCTCGCCGCGCAGGAGGCCAGCGAAATTCGCTTCCGACAGCGTTTCGGGAACGGGTGTGACGGCCGCCAGCAGAGTTGCCGGATCGGCCCCGATGGCAACAGCGATCGGCATGGGCTCGCCGCGCGCCTGCCACTCGCGGAAGTGCTTGGCCCCGCCGCGGTGCGCCAGCCATCGCACGATGGCGCTGTCCGGGCCGGTCACCTGCATCCGGTAGATGCCCCAATTGTGGCTCGCTGCCTCGACAGGCCCCGGCGGACGCGTGATGACGATCGGCCAGGTGATGAGCGGCGCCGGCTCGCCCGGCCAACAGGTCTGCACGGGAAGACGGCCGAGGTCGATGTCACGATTCCTCCAAATCGCAGCCTGGCAGGCTGGACGGGACACCATCTCAGGGCGAGACGTGAGCGCGGCCCGTGCGAGTGGCCATTTGCGCAATGCATCGCGAAGACCGGCGGGTGGCTTCGGCTGGCGCAATTCGACGAGGAGCCGACCGAGTTCGATCAGATCTTCCCGATCCTCTCCGCCAATGGCCATCGCCACCCGCCGGACCGTGCCGAACAGATTCGTGATGAGTGGCAGTTTCGAGGCGTCGCCGTCGGCCTTGATGGCCTGCTCGAGCAGAAGCGCAGGACCTCCGCGCGCGATGACGCGCCGGTGCAGTTCTGTCACCTCCAGGTTCGTGGAGATCGGCGCACTTATCCGGCACAACTGGTTCGAAGCTTCGAGGGCAACACGGAAGTCTTCAAGACAACGATAGATCGGACGTCGATCGAAAAGCTTCAT
>CALFEM010000236.1 GCA_937950105.1 uncultured Alphaproteobacteria bacterium
GAGCAGAAGCTTCCCAAGCTTACGACGAGGGTTCGATTCCCTTCACCCGCTCCATTCACAAGCAAATGCTGAGTGTAGCGATCGGAAAAGCGGTGCTGCGGACGCGGTGCGTCGCGCGTTCAAGCCATACGTCAGGCGAATGTGGCAGGTGAGCGACGTTAGCACGCGCACACTGCAGATTTGCTGCGCAGCAGCGTCGATTCATGCTCGACGGGAGCCATTGTCCAATGGAGATTTGCTCCATTGCGTGCTCGCCACGTGATTCGATTTCCACGGTGCGCGACACGGGCACGACTGGGGGGCGGTGTGAAATCTGCGATCGTTACGGCCATGAGCCATGCCGGGTTGCTTCTCGGCGGCCTTCTTCTTGTCTGGACCGTTCCGCCCTTCAACGGCGACGCTCATTTCTGGGTGCCGGCGTTCGCCGCCGTGCAGATCTGGCTGTATTTCTTCGTGCGCGCCGGCCGCACCGTTCGCCGCTCCGATCAATAGGGCGAAAACTGTGGCGACGTTAGCGCCCGCAGGCGCGTGACGCCGCTCGTCGCGCTCCGGATGCATTCCAGCGTCGCACGCGTTTGTCGCACGCGCGCTGGATGGCCGGGGCAAGCCCGGCCTTGACGAAATACGAAGCGGCGGAAGTCAGCGCTGATGCGGCTCACCCCGCATTCGCTGCTCAGCTCCTCTCGATCCAGACTTAACTCAACGCGTCGCGCATGGTCTGGCCGACGCGACTGGCGTCGTGGGCGATGTGCACGCCCGCGCGTTCCAGCGCCGCGATCTTCTGTGTGGCGCTGCCGGCACCGCGGGTGGCGAGTGCACCGGCGTGGCCCATGCGGCGCTCCGGCGGAGCATGCCGTCCTGCTACCAGCGCGACGACCGGCTTCTTCGGCTTGCGGCGCTGAATGACGTCGGCCACAGCCTCCTCCTCGGAGCCGCCGATCTCGCCGATGACGATGATGCCGTCGGTATCGGGGTCGTCGAGGAACAGCTCCAGTGCTTCGGGCAAACTGAGCCCATGAACCGGATCACCGCCGACGCCGACCGTGGTCGATTGCCCGAGGCCGGCGTTGGTCGTCTGCAGCACCACTTCGCTGGTCAGCGAGGCCGAGCGCGAGGCGATGCCGATGCGGCCCTTGCGGGCGTCGACGGTCGCCATGACGCCGAGCTGCCCGAGCCCGGGGGCCAGCACGCCCTGACTGTTCGGACCGACGAGCCTCGTTTTCGATCCGGCGAGCGCCTGGCGCACCCGCACCATGTCGAGCACCGGCACCCGCTCGGTGACGCACACGATGAGTTCGAGTTCCGCCTCGATCGCCTCGATCATGGCGGCAGCAGCATGCTGGGGCGGCACGAACACGAGGCTCGCCGAAGCCCCCGTGGCGCCCTTCGCCTCCCCGACGCTGGCGTAGACCGGCAGGTCGAGATGCGTGCGGCCGCCCTTGCCCGGCACCACTCCGGCGACCAGCCTGGTGCCGTAGGACAGCATGCGGCCGCAATGGAACGTCGCCGTGCGCCCCGTGAGCCCCTGGCACATGACCTTGGTTTCGGGTGTGACGAGAATGGCCATCAGGCTGCCTCCTTGCGGGCGGCGAGCGCCGCGATGCGCGCGGCCTCCGCCATGTCGTTGGCACTGGTGTAGGCGATGCCGCTGTTCTTGAGCACGGTCGCTGCATAGGCCGCGTTGTTGCCGGCGAAGCGGATCACCAGCGGAACCCGGCGCGCGCTTCGGCGCATGGCCACGGCGATGCCCTCGGCGATGGTGTCGCAGCGCTGCATGCCGCCGCCGTGCACGTTGACGAGGATCGCGCGTACCTGCGGGTTGGCGAGAATGAGCCCGAAGCCGTGCGCGATGTCGAGGCTCGATGCCGTGGTGCGGATGTCCATGAAGTTCGCCGGGCGTCCGCCCGCGTCCGCCAGCAGGTCGATGGTCGCCAGCGCCAGGCCGGCGCCGTTGACGACGCAGCCGATGCTGCCATCGAGCTTCAGGTAGTTGAGCTGGTGTTCCTGTGCCTCGAGTTCGTCGCGGTCGGGCGCGATCGCGGCGGATTTGAAACGCGCGAGGTCGCCCCGACGGAACAGCGCGTTGTCGTCGATGGTGACCTTGGCGTCGAGGGCGACGAGGTGGCCGCTCTCGGTGACGGCAAGAGGATTGATCTCGGTGAGCGTGGCGTCGGAGGCGACGAAGGCGGCCGCGCGGTTCTGCATCACGACTGCGACGCCCTCGGCGATGCGCGGATCACTCTCGATGCTGCGCGCGAACGCGGCGAAGTCTCCGGTGAGTCGCGCTCCGTCGAGCCGCAGCGGCAGGCGCTGGATGAGCAGGGAGTCACCGCGGGCGCGTGTCTCGATGTCGTCGCCACCCTTGGCGCTGGCGAGCATGACGACCTCGCCCGACAGCGGATCGATGGTGATGGCGAGGTAGAGCATGCGGCGCGCGATCACCTGCTCTTCGATCTGCACCGCCTTGACGCGGGCGGCGTTGGGGCCGGTCTGACTGGTCACCAGTTCGTTGCCGAGCAGGGCGCGCGCCGCCGTCTCGACCTCGACGGGTGTCGAGGCGAAACGGATGCCGCCAGCGCTCATGCGGTCGCCGGCGAGGATTTGCGCCTTGACGACGAAGCCCGTGCAGCCGAGCCGGCGAGCAGCTTGTCCCGCGGCGTCGACGGTCTCGGCGACCTCGCTGATGGGAACCGGAATTCCATAGGCCGAAAGCAGGCGCTTGGCCTGATGCTCGTAGAGATCCATGGCGTACCTCCCGAGGTCGAGCGACGGTGCGGCATGCCGCCCGGCAGCTTCCGTTGCGCGCCAGTCGTCGCATGTCGCGGTGCGGCTGGCCTTTTGCTGGTGTGATCACCAGTGCGTCGATCGTGCCACACGCCGAAGAGGCGCGTCGAGCGGCGGTCCGCAGAGGGCGGCACATCGAGGTGCCAGACCGTTCACTCGACGCAAGGTCGGGGCAACCAACTTGGTATACAATATGCCATAGAAGCTGTGTTGTCGAGCTTTTTCGGGGTTCGAAGAAAGCGTGCCGGTCTGGAAACCGATGCTGCGGCTTGCCGGTCTTCGGCTTAGCGCCGTGTCGGCTGCAGCGTACGAAGCGCCGTGAGATACCTCGTCGGGCCGCATGCGGGTCCGTCGTCGCGCGGCTGGAAAGCTTGCGGCCGCCGTCAACTTAAACCACCCCGGCAGCACGGCGATGTCGGCCGGTCGGCGACGGCGGAAGCGATGCGCCGAACGGGGCTGTGGCGGCGGCGTGCGGCGCGGCCGATGCCAGGCAGGCTCAAGCCTGTCGAGCATCAGAGTTGCACTCGTGATTGCCACCACCATGGTCGTATTGCGCGGTCGGGTGTGTTCGGCAGGGAACTCGTCAGCGTCGAGGACATTTCGCATTTCATCAGCGTTGCACGGTTGAGAGGCACCGCGCTGCCTTCTTGGGCAGCGCGCCGGGGTTTCAACACCGCAATCACTCCGATAGACTCGGCGCTTCGAGGGACGGCGCGATCCGTGCAAGGGCGCGTCAGGGCGCGTCGCGAACCGGCGACGCGAAAGGAACGGCGAGGACGGTCTTGACGGCACCATTCGATGAAATGAAAGCGTTCGGCGACGGCATCAGGCAGCCTTACGCAGCTGTTGCCGAATGGCTGTCGTCGCAGCGGCTCGAGGACCTGAAACGCAAGGGCGTCGAGGCGGAAACGATCTTCCGGCGCATCGGCATCACGTTCAACGTCTATGGTGACAAGGATGCCGCCGAGCGCCTTATTCCGTTCGACATCATCCCGCGCGTCGTCGCGGCGAACGAGTGGCGCCGCCTCTCCGCCGGCATCGAGCAGCGCGTGCGCGCGCTCAACGCCTTCATGCACGACATCTATCATCGCCAGGAGATCCTGAAAGCCGGGCGCATCCCGAAGGAGCTGATCCTGCAGAACTCGGCGTTCGTGCCGGAAATGGTCGGCGTCGATCCGGCGCGCGGCATCTATTCGCACATCATAGGTGTCGATCTCGTGCGCACCGGCGAGGACGATTTCTACGTGCTCGAGGACAACACGCGCACGCCGTCCGGTGTCTCCTACATGCTGGAGAACCGCGAGACGATGATGACGACCTTTCCCGAGCTGTTCGAGAAGAACAACGTCGCGCCGGTCGAGGACTACACCGACAGCCTGCTGCAGACACTCCGCTCGGTCGCGCCGAGCAACCTCGATCGCGAGCCCACCATCGCGCTGCTGACGCCCGGGATCTACAACAGCGCCTACTTCGAGCACTCGTTCCTCGCCGACGAAATGGGCATCGAGCTCGTGGAGGGGCAGGACCTCATCGTCGCCGACGGCTGCCTGCACATGAAGACGACGCGCGGGCTGAAGCAGGTCGATGTCGTCTACCGCCGCATCGACGACGACTTCCTCGACCCGCTGGTGTTCAAGCCGGAATCCATGCTCGGAGTGCCGGGCATCTTCGACGTTTATCGTGGCGGTCGCGTCACCATCGTCAACGCGCCCGGCGCCGGCATCGCCGACGACAAGGCGATCTACAGCTACATCCCCGAGATCATCGAGTTCTACATGGGCCGCCCGCCCATCCTGAAGAACGTGCCGACCTACAACTGCCGCAAGCCCGACGACCTCGCCTACGTGCTCGAGCACATGGCCGAGCTGGTGGTGAAGGAGGTCCATGGCTCGGGCGGCTACGGCATGCTGGTCGGGCCGGCGTCGACGAAAGAGCAGGTCGAGGCGTTCCGGCAGAAGGTCAAGGCTCGGCCCGACAACTACATCGCCCAGCCGACGCTGGCGCTCTCCACATGCCCGACCATCTCCGAGAAGGGCATCCACGGACGCCACGTCGACCTGCGCCCGTTCGTGCTGGTCGGTGACAAGATACGCCTGACGCCGGGCGGCCTGACGCGCGTCGCGCTCAAGGAAGGTTCGCTGGTCGTCAATTCGAGTCAGGGCGGCGGCACCAAGGACACCTGGATACTGGAGGAGTGAGTTCCTGCCGGGGTGCCCCTTGGGGCGCTCTTTGCCGCATCTGCCGCGCGCCTCGCTCGCGCGCCTCGACGTTATGAAGAAACGCAACGGAAAGCCCGCCACGCCATGCTCGGCCGCACCGCCCACGATCTCTACTGGCTCTCGCGCTACATCGAGCGCGCCGAGAACATGGCGCGTCTCGTCGACGTCGCCTATCGCATCGGCCTCATTCCGCGCGGTTCGAGCCGCAATCAGGAGTGGGGATCGACGCTGAAGAGCGCCGGTTGCGCCGAGGGCTATTTCGCCAAGTACGGCGGCCTCGATGCGCGCTCGGTCATCAACTATCTGCTGGTCGATCCGGAGAACCCGTCGAGCGTGCGCTCGTGCCTCGCGACCGCCCGCCAGAACGGCCGAGCGCAGCGCACCGCCATCACCAGCGAGATGTGGGAAAGCCTCAACCAGACCTATCTCGACTTCAGCCGTCTCAATACGGCGGGTGTCAAGATGAGCGAGTTGCCGGACCTGCTCACCTGGATCAAGCAGCGCTCGGCGCTGTTTCGCGGCACGCTG
>CALFEM010000237.1 GCA_937950105.1 uncultured Alphaproteobacteria bacterium
CGAGATGCCTAAGTGACTGGAGTTCAGACGTGTGCTCTTCCGATCTCCTCGTCGGGCAGGCTGTCGCTGCCTCCGCACCGCTTGCCCGTTCTCGTGTGTGCTATGTTCGTCAGCAACAGGATGACAGTGGCCGCGCCTGTTTCGGGCGGTGCCGCAGCAGCGAACCATGTGTCAGGACCTTCGTCATGCACGGCATCTTCGGCGAGACTCTGCTGCTCATGGCCGCCGGCGGCTTCGGCGTCGGCTTTCTGGTCGGCCTGACCGGAGTGGGGGCCGGGGCTCTGATGACGCCGATGCTCATCACCGGCTTCGGCGTCAATCCGGCGACCGCCGTCGGCACCGATCTGCTGTTCGCCTCGATTACCAAGGCGAGTGCGGCGGTTCGCCATCACAAGCTCGGCAACGTCCATTGGCATATTCTCGCGTGGCTGGCCGTCGGCAGTCTCAGCGCGGCCGTGGCAACGCTGGCGTGGCTTTACCTCGCGGCGCCGGACACGCGGCAGATGGCGGACGTCATCCGTGCCACGCTCGCGGTGCTGCTGGTCGCCAGCGCCATCATCATTCCGCTATGTCCGCGCCTGCTCAAGAGTGCGACCAGCTGTGAGGCGAAACCAGAACTTGCGCCGCGTCCCGGCCTGACGCTCGCCTTCGGTCTGGTCCTCGGATGCCTTGTCACGCTGACCTCGGTCGGCGCCGGCGCCATTGGCGTCGCCGTGCTTTCGGTGCTCTATCCATCGCTCATCGCGCGGCGCATCGTCGGTACGGATGTCGTCCACGCGATCCCGCTCGCGTTCCTGTCCGGCGCCGGACATCTGGGGCTCGGCCACGTCGACTGGGGCATCCTGGCGACGCTGCTCAGCGGCTCGATCCCCGGCATCCTGCTCGGCGCGCGGCTGACCGGCGTGCTGCCCGACACGCTGCTGCGGCTGACGCTCTCGGTGGTGCTGCTGTATGCGGCCTACCTGCTGTCTCCGGCTCTCATAGCGCTCTTGTACGCACAAGGATGAGCGTCGGGGTTGCAGTCGCCGGGCACGCCGATACGCGCAGCCGTGGCGTTCCTCCGCTGCCCGCCCTACATTGATGTACGCCCTCAACTAGAGGCACCGCCCCTGGATTTTGCCGCAGCGGAGGCCCGACATGCCGCAACTCGCACGCACCCTGTGGTTGGTCGTCCTGGCAACCATGGCCCTCGGACACGCGCAACCGGCCGACGCCCGCGTGGTCTCGCCGCGCGCTCTCGTTGCGCTCCACGGAGAGGTGGACCGGCACATCCACGACATCGCCCAGCGCAAGGTTTGTACGCGCAAGATGGCCCGCGCCGGCCTTTGCCGGGTCAGGCCATCGAGCACGGCCCCCGCGCTGCGACAGCCGGCGCTTCCGGGAGCGTGTCCCGGTGGCCAGATGCGCGTCGGCAAGCGTTGCGTCGGTCCGGTCGCCGCGCCACCGGTGAAGCCGCAGCCGCAGCCCGGACGCTGCCTCGGTGGCAGCTGGACGGGGAGCGGCTGCTTCTGCCCGGCCGGCGGCGTCGCCCGTCCCATGGGCGGAAACCTCTACGCGTGTGGCGTTCCGGGTGATTGTATCGGCGGACGGCGCGTCGGCGGCGTTTGCGTGCGGCCATGAGTTGCGCAGCCCGCTGGCCGGACAGGCAGTCGAGCTGCGATCGTCACGTCCTCCCGTTGTGCATACCGCGAACATATCGCGCGTCGCGCTTGCTCTATTGCGGCAGGAATGCCCGCGATTCGGTCATCTATTCTTGCTGCCTGTGGCCCATTCCCCACGCCGCTCTCGGTAATGCTCGCCGCCAGGCCGCCGGCAACTGCACGATGCTTGCGGCAGCGGGCCGGGCACGGCAAGCTGAACGCCTGATTTGATCCACATCGTCGAAACAGTCCTCCGGATGGCTCCGCCGCCGGACTGGCTGCGTCATCTGACGCTCGAACGCATAGACGCCCGCACCCGAACACGTACGAACGCAAAGGACGATACGATGCTCCCCAGCCGCCTCCTTCGTAGCGTTGTGCCCGCTCTGCTCGCACTGCCGCTTCTTCTCGCCGCCAAGCCGGCTTCCGCCCAAGGCTTCTTCGACTTCCTCTGGAGTGGCGGCTCGCGCGACACCGTGTCGTTCCCGGCGAGCTATGCGCCGCGCCAGATCATCGTCTCGTTCGGTGACCGCAAACTCTACTGGATCCATCAGCGTGGCGAAGCCATCAGTTACCCGATCGCGGTCCCGCGCGAGCAGAGCCGCTGGTCGGGCGTGACGAGCGTCTCCTCGAAGCGTGTCAACCCCGGATGGACGCCGACGCCGGAAATGCGTCGCGAAAATCCGAAGCTGCCGGCGCACGTGCCGGGCGGCCACCCGCTCAATCCGCTGGGTGTGCGCGCGCTCTATCTCGGGTCCTCGATGTACCGCATCCATGGTACCGACGCGCCGTGGACCATCGGCACTGCCGTCTCGAAGGGCTGCATCCGCATGTACAACGAGGACGTGCTGGACCTCTATCCGCGCATCCCGACCGGCACGCGCGTCACGGTGACGTGGCAGCGCTTCAAAGGCTGAGCAGCGCCCCTTTCGCTCGGGACGTGCCGGGCAACCGTTAAATGCGCCAGGAATTCTGAGAAGCCCGCCGGGATCACCCGCGCGGGCTTTTCTTTTGCCCGCGCCCTCCCATGTGGGAGGGCAGCCCGGTTGCGCGCTGTCGCGACAGGTTATAACGTAACGACAACGGCCCCGGAGATCGGACCGGACGAAGTCCGCCCCAAAACCAGAGGAACGCAAGACGATGCGCCTTACCACGCTGCTCAAGCTTCTCGCGGTGACCCTCAGCGCGGCGATCTCGCTCGCCAGCCCGTCGCTCGCGCAGTCCGGCCTGCTCAAGAAGAAGACCAAGCTCGACCCCATCACGCTGTCGGCCGGCAAGCCACTGGCGGAGAAGCCCTATGAACTCGAGGCCGGCAAGTACTACTCGCTCGCCATCAAGGCCGACGGCTCGCAGGAAATCGCGCTCGCCGGCGCCGAGTTCTTCCGCAACATGTGGATCAACGAGGTCGTCATCAACGACATCGAAATCCGTCCGCTCGGTATCGACTCGCTGGAGTTCGACGCGGCGGGCGAGGCGACCATCAGCTTCATCCCGATCCGTCCGGGCTCATTCATCCTGCAGATCCCGAAGACGACCGGCGAGACCCAGCGCGCCATTTTCAACGTCAAGGGCTGAAGCGCGGACGCGTTCGGACGCGCGTGACGCCGCGATCGGCCGGACACCCGCAAGTTTGACCGCAACGAACGGGATGCGCCGGGCCAACGCCCGGCGTAGCCTTGTGTGCATGACCAACACCTCACCAGTCATCGGCAAACCTGCGCTCGGCGAAGACGCCATGTGGCAGGCCGTCGAAGCGCGCAACGCAGACTTCGACGGCCGCTTCGTTTTCAGCGTGCGCACCACCGGTGTCTATTGCCGCCCGTCGTGCGCGGCGCGCCGGCCGCTCAGGGCCAACGTCTCGTTCCACGCCAGCGCCGCTGACGCCGAGGCCGCCGGTTTCCGGCCCTGCAAGCGATGCCAGCCGCGCGACGCCTCTCATGCCGCCGTGACAGCGGCGCGCATCGCCGCCGCCTGCCGCATGATCGAGATTGCCGAAAGCCCGCCGTCGCTGGCGGCCCTCGCCGCCGCGTGCGGCCTGTCGCGCCATCACTTCCAGCGCACCTTCGCGGCCGTGGTCGGTGTCTCGCCGAAGACATACGCGCAGGCCGTGCGTGCGGAGCGCGTGCGCAGGCTCCTGCCGGTATCGGCGACAGTGACCGAGGCGGTGCACGCAGCCGGCTACAACGGCAACGCCCGCTTCTATGCCGCCGCAAAGGACACTCTCGGCATGACACCCCGCGATTTCCGCGATGGCGGCGACAAGCTCACGCTGCGCTGGAGCCTTGGCGACTGCGCGCTCGGCAAGGTGCTCGTCGCGGCGAGCGAGACTGGCATTGCGGCGATTCTCATTGGTGAGAGCGGGGAGGCGCTGCGCAGCGATCTCGTCCGCCGTTTCCCGCGCGCGCACATCATCGCAGCCGGCGCGGATCTCTCTGGCCTGCTGCAACAGGTGATCGACACGATTGCTGAGCCGCGCCACGCCCGCCAATTGCCACTCGATATTCGCGGCACCGCCTTCCAGCAGCGAGTCTGGCAGGAACTGCGCAAGGTTCCCTGCGGCGAGACGATCTCGTATGCGGAGCTCGCGCGCCGCATCGGCGCGCCGAAGGCCGTGCGCGCGGTCGCCGGTGCCTGCGGTGCCAATCCGCTGGCGGTAGCGGTGCCGTGTCATCGCGTCGTCGGCAGCGACGGCAAGCTGACCGGCTATCGCTGGGGATTGGACAACAAGCGCCGTCTGCTGGAGCGCGAAACCGTCCAGCGGGAAGCCACAACCGATGCATCGCCGCCGCAGCCTGCCCACGTCCGGCGCGACGGCAAGGGGCAGAAGCCTTGATTTTCCACGCATTTCCGCGCAGCCGTGTCAGTTCGCCGCAGAGCGGAAATCGAGTTCCCCACAGGGTTGCCTGCGCACTACTGCGCACGACTCGGGCGGCTGCTATAAGCCCTGCCGATCAACTGCGGGCGTCAAGGTGCCGTCCGGTCCACCCCGCAGGCGCAACCCATTCAGGAGATATGCAGGTCATGGCACTCAAGGCACCGGGCATTCTCACGTTCGTATTCTCCATCGTCGTGACCGTCACTGTTCTCCTGACCAAGAATTTCGGCGCGACGATCCCGCTGCTCACGGGCAACGAGTTCTGGGCGCTTCTGGTCTCCCAGATCGTCCTGCTCATGGGCTGTACGGTTCGCGGATTCTGAACTCCGGATCGATCCGGCACCTGCCTGGGCAGGGCGCCCGCAACTTGCGCGGCCACGGGGTACGTCGGAGCGCCGCTGGCGCGTGGGAGCGGGCTCTCCACGAGCGCCGCGTCATGACCAGCTTTTGCCCAATTCGCGTCCGGATGGCCGGCGAGCGAGCCCTTCCCTAAACGTAACATGTGCTGATCTGCCGCTGCGGCGTTGCGCGCTCTGGCGTGATGGCGCCGCCGCTGCGACCTAGGTCGGGATGATGCGGAAAATTCAGACGAGCAGCGCCTATTCCCGGCGTATCCAAACCTCGCGTCGCGAGATCGCGATCGCGGTGTCGCTGACGCTTGCGGCGATCGTGCTGACCATCGCTGCGATCTGGTCCGGCAGCCGCGACGATGTCGTGGAAACCGCTGACCCGACAGCGGTGGAGCGCACCAACTGAGGCGGCTGCGAGACCGACTATGACGACTCCGGGTGAGGCGGCTCAGCGCTCGCCCGGGTGGATCAGCGGCGCCGCAGGCACGAGCCCCCGTACTGAATTGCCGAGATACACGCCGCCCTTCTCGAGATCGTCGAGTGTCAGCGGCGCCTCTACGGCACGGCCCGAGGCGAGCAACTCCGCACGCAGCGTCCCGGGCAACAGTCCGGCCGTCAGCGGCGGCGTCAGCAGCCGACCGTCACGTTCCAGAAAAATCGTCGTGCGGCTTCCCTCGGCCAACTCGCCGCGCTCGTTCAGGTAGATCACCTCGTCGGCGCCGACCTCGTCGTGAAACTTCTGCCACTCGCCGTCGTAGAGCTCCCGCCGCGTGGTCTTGTGGTAGAGCAGCGCGTCCGCCGAATTGAGCCGCGTCGGCGAGACGACGTAGCGCATGATCGTGCCGGCCGGCTGCGCCGGCTGCGGCACCGCCGTCACCGTCACGCGTCCATCCTCGGCGAGCAAAAGCCGCACACGCAACCGCTCCTCGTCGCGCGCCGCAACCGCGCTTTCGAGCGCCGACCGCGCCGCACCCTCGTCATACGGAAAGCCGAAATACTCCGCCGACGACTTCAGCCGCTCGAGATGCCGCGCCAGCAGCACGAAGCCATCGCCGCCGCGCTCGAACAGAAGCGTCTCGATCAGCTCGAAGTTCTTCGGCGGATCGGTGAGGAATTTGAGCTTCAGCAGGCACTCGGCATATTCCTTGTGCCCTTCCGAGTCGTAGACGACACCGGAGCCGATGCCCATTTCGCCGCTGCCGTCGCGAAACACCGCCGGTGTGCGGATGGCGACGTTGAACAGCGAGCGGCCGTCCGGCGAGATATGGCCGATAGCGCCGCAGTAGACGCCGCGCGCTTCGCTCTCGTACTCGGCGATCAGCTCCATGGCGCGGATCTTCGGCGCGCCGATCACCGAGCCCGGCGGGAAGATCGCCCGCAGCAGATCGACCAGCGAGATGTCCTCGCGCAGCGTCGCACGCACGCCGGATGTCATCTGGTGCAAGGTGCGGAACGTCTCGACTGTGAACAGGTCCGTCACTTCGACGCTGCCGACTTCGGAGATGCGCCCGAGATCGTTGCGCATAAGGTCGACGATCATCAGGTTCTCGGCACGCTGCTTGACGTCGGTCGCGAGAATGCGGCGCTGCTGCTCGTCGGCCTCGCGGCGTCCGGCGCGCGGCGCGGTGCCCTTCATCGGCCGCGTCTCGATCACGCGGCCATGCTGTTCGATGAACAGCTCGGGCGACGCCGACAGGATCGTCACCTTGCCGGTATCGACGATGCCGCCGTAGGCGACGCGCTGGCGCTGGCGCATGTCGCGATAGAAGGCGAGCGGCGAGCCCGACAGCTTGAAGCGCGCCTTGAAGGTGAGGTTCAGCTGGTAGATGTCACCAGCGCGGATCTTTTCGATCACCTGGTCGAAGCGCTGGACGTAGTCCTCGCGGCTCCAGGCGTGCGTCACGTCGGTGAACGCATAGGTGTGGCTCAGCGTATGCGCGTCGAGCCAGGCGGCAACCTCGCTGGTCGTCATCTCGGCCGGCGCCGCGTAGAGACCCATCCACAGCAACGGCACCTTGCGCGCCTCGGGCATCAGCGAAGCGAGCTTGGGCTCCAGCACATAACCGAGCTCGTAGGAGAAGAAACCCGCCGCGTGCAGGCCTTGCGCGAGCCCGGCCTCGATCCGCTGCAACGCAGCCGCCACTTCGTCCGGCCTTTCGGCGACGACGATTTCAGCGGGATCGCGAAAGAACAGCGAGCGCGTGCTCTTGCCGGAGACGTCGCGGCCGGCGCTGTTGTCGAGCAGCACGAAGGCTTCGGAAAGCGGGGTGTGGTCCGCACCGGACATCTCTGGCGCGGTTGTCGGCTTCTTGTCGGCCGTTGTCATTTTTCTTTGTATCCCTCGAGGGCGAAGTAGGTGACGCGGCGCGGCTTGCCGGCGCCGGCCCGAAGCTCCACGGTGCGGATCTCGCGTACGGTCTCGAAGCGCCGCGTGATGTGATCCGGCTTGGGCGAGAGGCTGACCAGCAGAACGGGGCCCTTGATCTCGCTCGTAAAGGGCCGGGTCAACTCGAAGTGGTCTTGCGGGACCGGCCCCTCGCGCCAGGCGAGTACGCGCCCCGGCTTATCCCGCATGTAGTACAGCAATTCCGCCGTAACAGATCTCTCGTCGGCGACGACGGCGGCATAGGGCGTGCCGGCACTCGCGCCCTTTGCATATTCGTCGGCCGTCGCCGCGCCGAGCGCACGCCAGCCGAGTG
>CALFEM010000238.1 GCA_937950105.1 uncultured Alphaproteobacteria bacterium
GATTGTCGCTCATTGGCCTGGCCGCGGGTGTCAAAGTCTGGCCGCTGCTGCTCGCCCCCGTTCTGATCGCCGAACTTGTGCGCCGCGGGCGCGTGCCGTGGTTCGCCGTCGCGCTTCTGGCGGCTGTCACGCTCGCGGTGCTGGCCCCGGTGCTGCGCACTGTCCTTGAGCCTGCATCGGGCCTGCGCGCCTACTCCGCTGGCTGGGCGAACAACAACGCACCCTATGCGTTGGCCAGCTACGGTCTCTATCTGATGTTCGGCGAAGGCTCCGTTGCGCAGCAACTGCTCCGCCTCGCCCTCGCGCTTGCGGCCGGTCTCGTCGCCGTCTCCGTCGCTCGCACTCCACGTCGCGATACTGCCGGCATCGTGTTCGCCATGATGATCGTAGCAGCGGCGGTCTTCTATCTTTCTCCGGCCCAGTTCCCCTGGTACGCACCGGGCTTTCTGGCGCTCGCGGCCGGAGCAGCTTACATGCCTCTCCTGATCGCTTCGGCCACGCTGCCGGCTTACTACCTGTTCTTCCCGTTGTGGGAGAGCGGGCAGCGTGATCTGTTTCTCTATGGCGCGGCGTTCCTGCATGTGCTGCCCGTGGCGATCGCCGTGCTATGGCACCGCCGGCGGCGCAACGACCTTCAGGGCGCAGGCGAACGAGGTTGACGATGTACAGGGGTGTTTCGGTTGGCGTCGTCATTCCCGCCCTCAACGAGGCCGAGGCACTGCCGAAGGTTCTGCGGGAAATTCCAAACTGGGTCGACCGGACGGTCGTCGCCGACAACGGCTCGACGGACGCGACGGCCGCTGTGGCGCGTGCGCTCGGCGCCGATGTCGTGAGCGAACCGCGCCGTGGCTATGGCCGCGCCTGCCGCGCCGCGCTCGCTCATCTGCCCGACGTCGATGTCATCGTGTTCCTCGACGGCGATGCGAGTGATCATCCCGCCGAAATGGCACGGCTCGTAGATCCTATCGCCGACGGTCGCGCCCAGTTGGTGATCGGCTCGCGGACGCTCGGGCGCCGTGAGCCCGGCTCGCTGTCGCCGCAGCAGGTGTTCGGCAACGCCCTCGCGTGCGGCCTGATCCGCCTGCTGTGGCGCACCCGCTTTTCCGACCTCGGGCCGTTCCGCGCCATCCGCCGCGAGGCTCTGGATCGCCTCGGCATGACCGATCCCGACTACGGCTGGACCGTGGAGATGCAGGTGCGCGCGGCACGCCTCGGGCTCAACTGCGTCGAGGTGCCGGTCGCGTATCGGCGGCGTATCGGCCAGTCCAAGGTCTCCGGCACCATCCGCGGCGTGATCGGCGCCGGCACCAAGATCCTCTACGTCATCGCCAGGGAGGCGTTCACGCCGGCTCCGCAGATGAAATGAGACTTCACTCCACGTGCACCGGTACGAGCGCGGCGGATGCCTTCGTGTGAGGCGACAGGCCCTCAAGTCGACCCTCCCGCGCCAAGCGCATCCACTGATGTCCGTGGTGTCGCATCGAGGCGGCCGGCAAGCCGCCGCTGTACGCACCGACCGCCCGGTCTCGTCTCCCGGCGCCACCACGGAGGCGCAGCCTGTTGGGTGCCCTGCTCGGCACCTGAGTTTTTCTTTTTCACCCGGAGAACCGCCCATGATCACCGTCCGCAAGACCGGATTCTGGATATTCGGCCGAACCCTCGTCACCACATCCGACGGCAACCCGAATAGTGACTTTGGGCCGTAATAACGAGATGCGAATCTCGGCGTCGCTAGAGTGTTCCTACTCATCTACTCAACCAACCTAGACCCTTTTATTCACGGGGCCGCTCGTCTCGATCTGATGGACGGCGACGAAGCCGTTGGTTTGGCGTAACATTCTGTTGTCGAAGCAGAGTGTGCGCGTCGCCAGAGCCCGCCACCGTCCATCACCATGCACGCTATGCCCATTCTGCCCTGCCTGCGCGACAGGGGATCGCATCGCAGAACTTCCCCACGCCTGCCTCGGTGTGCGACAGGTGTGCGACAGGAGTTTGCGAGGGTTCAGCGCGGAAGGTTTAAGTTGTTGATTTTATTGGTGGTGAAGGCAGTCGCGAGCGAGGCGGTCTCCGCGGCCAGACAGCCCGGAAAGCCGGAAAACAGGGAAATTTTGCGATTTTCGGCCATTTCCAGCCGCCTAGAACCGAATTTCTGTCGCAATTTCCGCTGGTTAGATGGGAAATTCCCGTAGCCAGGAACAGGGAATTTGAAGGACCCGATCAGGGAATCCCTGTAGCCGAAGAGGGAATTTGTCGCCGAGAACAGGGACTCGGAAGTGGCACCTTCCAGCGTGTGAGACCCCTGGGTCGGGCCGCCGTCGACATACCTCGAAGTTCCTGTTATGTTCACAGCGTCGGCTGGAGCACCCGGCGTACGCCGGATGGCTCATTAAATCCTTTTCGCGTCCGTGGCTTAGGGGGAGTTCTATGGACTACCAGCAGCTCGAATCGCTGCGCGCGAACCACCCGGCCTGGAGGTTGCTCAAGGCCGACAATGCGGTGCTCATCGCCAGCTTCCTGCACCGCACATTCATCGCCCCCAACCTGCGTTCCTGCCCCGAGTCCGAGCTCATCTCGAAGCTCGAAGACTACATTTTCCATCTCACCCGCACGGCCGAGGGTCTCGAGTTTCGGCGCGAGGCCGGCGCCTATCTCGACGACTGGGCATCCGACCGCTGCGGCTTTCTGCGCAAATCCTACACGGCGGAATGGTCACCACCAACGTAGGCGCTGTGGACGGGCACGAGCTTTGTGAATGCAGGTCGCTTGGGCTCGAAGGTCATGTTGGCGCCAGTGGGCGTCTCATACTCATCCGGCTGCAGGTAGAGAGCATAGGGCGTAGCCGTGACCTGCAAGAATGACGGGCGGGTAAGCTCCCGGCGCAATTCGTCCATCTGGTTGGCAATTCGCCCCTGATTGATCTCGTCGCTACCGCGCTTCTTGGCGAATCGGATCGATGCAAAATCGGCCTCATCATCGACGATGAGCACCCGCTTCGCTCGGAGATCAGAATGCTTCTCGGTGAACAACTCGATCAGACGCCGCATGTTGTTGTGCTCTTTCTTTGCGACAATGATCAGCTTCTGCTGTTCGATCTCCCACTGTGTGAGGGTTGGGATTTTCAGGATATCGAACACCTGAAGCGCGTTCTCCTCGCGGAACGGACGGAAGTCACGCGCTATCCGCGAGACAGTCTGGTTGCCAAGTGTCTTGGTCCCCTTCGTCAGGACGATCGCAACATCAAACCCCTTGTCGAATGCGAGCGCGATGATGCCGAGGAATGCACGCGTTTTACCCGACTGGATCTTGCCAAGCAGCATGCCTGGATGGCTCGACGTGGTCTCCCGAGCGACCAACTCGTCGACGGTTTCCCGAACGCAGGCATCATATTCGGCCGTATCCGGCTGGCCGGCCCGCTCGCGCTCCGCCTTCAGGCGGTCATAGAAGTCTGCTTCATGCGGCATACGTTACTCTCGATTCATCTTCGCTTTTTCAAGTGCTGCAAAGGAGAGCCCATAGCGCTGCTCCAAGTGATCCAGGATGCTCTGAATTGCCTCCCCAACATGCAAGTGATGAGCGCCGAGCGCGTAATAGGCGTCTCTAAAATCGAGAGGCGATACCGAGTTTGAAGTCACATGCCGGAACTTGGCACTACCGAAGCGGCGATTCGGCACGGAAAGTGGGTAACGCTGCCGACTTGAGGGTTGCATCGTGTACCTAGATGAATCGATACAACGACCAACAATATTCTCCAGCTCAATAGTCAGTTCGATAGGATGACACTCGCGCAATCGCTTCCGGGCCGCCGAAAGCGATTGACCCCAATAATAATCCAACCAATAGCTGAGAAGAACATTTTCATCTTGCAAGTACCGATGCAGCGCGTTGATCATTGCTTGCCTCAAGAACGGATTGGCCTGCTCATTGACATCGGCAATCATTTTCTTGAAGGACTCTAATTCGGTCTCCTCGGAAGCTCTTGGATTGCCAGTCTTGATCGCTTGAAAATATCGGTGGAAGGACTCTTCGGTTGGGATCGGTCTTGGGTCAAATTTTGGATCGCTACTCATCTGCCTACATCCAAGTCTTTCGCAGCATTTCTCATCAAACCTCCCGCGCATCCCGCACGTCGTAAACCTTGAGCACCTCGTCGCCGTAATGGTTGATGACCTTGACGGCGATCTTGCCGGAGGCGGGCTCCTTGAACGGATGCGAGACCGCTGAATAGAGCGTCTCCCAGGCCTCCTCGTTGATCTCGGCCTTCAACGCCTTCTGCAGCTTCTCGTACTCGTCAATCGCTTGGCGCGTCTGGTCAGTCAGCTCGAACCGAACGGGCCTCAGCGCCATGTCGATGCGGCGGTGATCCTTCCTCGCGATCTCCCGTTCGCACAACATGGCGAGCGTCTCCCGCGTCGACAGGTTCGACCGCGCCGCCTCGTCGAGAAGGCTGTCGAGCTGGTCGCGGATGCCGGAGAGCTTGAGCCTGACGAGCATCTCGTCGAGCCGATCTACCGGGACGTCGGGTGTCTTCTTCGCGCGCGGCATCAGAAGGGACCTCCGATCGCGGCCTCGTACTCGGCCAACGGCCGCAACAAGGATGGTGGAGGAGGAGCGGCCGGTGTCGCTTCGATCGCCTGCCGGCGGACCGGGCCGTCGCGCCCGGCGACACCGTCGAGATGAGCATGATCGATGACGCGCTGACGGCGGCCCTCGGCTTGGCGGTGGACGGCAACCTCGCGCCGCCCATACCGGATGCGCACCTCGCCGGCCGCAATCGTCACGGCGACGCGCTCGCCGATGAGGCGCCACGGCACCGAGTAGCTGTTGGTGTCGACTCGACCGCGCAGTCGTTGCCGACCACTCGCGTCAGTTCGCGCAGGCTGCCGAATGATGGCCGCTGCGCCATCGCGGGCAGGAGCTTCGAGAGCTGGGAAGACTTCGAGGCGCAATTCTTCTTCACGTAGCCGACGCCGTTCTCGGTCTTGCCCTTGGTCCGCGCACGATAGGGCGCGCAGGCACGCGGCCTGAAGCTCCAGTGCCTGGCGAACGCGATGAGCTTGTCGTTGAACGTGACCTGCCGGCTCGCCGCGTCGTGGCGAACGACGAGGGCGCGCGGATCGTCCATCAGCACCTCCTCCGGCACGCCGCAGAAGGACGTGAACGCGCTCTCCAGCCCAGAGAACCAGCTCGCCTGCTGCTCGTGCCGGAACGCCCGGACGTGCAGCCGTCGCGAGTGCCCGAGCGTGGCCACGAACATGAGATCGGAAGAGCACACGTCTGAACTCCAGTCACTTAGGCATCTCGT
>CALFEM010000239.1 GCA_937950105.1 uncultured Alphaproteobacteria bacterium
TCGGGTTCGGCGCGGACGAGGCCGACCGCCTCGGCGGCCCCGACCAGCCGCTTGGCATGGCCGAAGTAGCCGACGTAAACCGGCTCCGTGTCGGGAACGCGGAACGTGACGGCCGCCAGCGTCGTCTTGCCCCAGCGCTTCAGCTCGCGCGACCACGAGTGCGTCAGCGTGTAGCTCGCCATCACCGGAAAGGCCCATACGACCCTGTCGTGCTCCGGGTGTCCGGAGGGATCGGGCCGATAGCGTGTCGGGCGGATGCCGTTGCGACGAATGTCGGCGGCGGCGTTCTCGGCGGCGATGTGGACCAGCTGCGGCATGTGAGGAAGCCCGCTCCCGCGTCAAGTGACGGTCCCAGCTTGTGCTCTCCGACCCCGTGTTGCAAGACATGCGGGCCCGAAGCCGGCCACGCGTTGCAGGACTGTCAGCCGGATTTGCTGGCCGCGCCAACAGCCCCACGAGAGACGGATGAGCGCCATTCCTCCCCCTGACCGCAACTTGACGCTCGTCAGCTCCGAGCCGCACGCCCTCGAGATCGTCGCGCCGGCACGCATCGCCCTGCTCGTCGAGGACGTCGGCGTCCGCAAGTGCGCCCTGCCGCTGATGCAGACGCTGACGCTCGCCGTGCTTGCGGGCGCATTCATCGCCCTCGGGGCGATGTTCTATACGGTGACGATCACCGGCAGCGAACTCGGCTTCGGACCGACGCGCCTCATCGGCGGGCTCGCATTCTCGCTCGGACTGGTGCTGGTGGTCGTGGGCGGAGCAGAACTGTTCACCGGCAACAGTCTGATCGTCATGGCCTGGGCCGATGGCCACGTCGCGAGCGGTCGGGTTCTGAGAAACTGGGCGCTCGTCTATCTCGGTAATCTCGCAGGCGCTCTCGGCATGGTCGTGCTGGTGCATCTGGCCGGCACCATGTCGATCGGCGCGGCCAGTGTCGGGGCAACGGCGAAAGCGATCGCCGAGGCGAAGGTCACGCTCACGCCGCTCGAGGGCTTTGTGCGCGGCATCCTCTGCAACCTGCTCGTATGCCTGGCGATCTGGATGTGCTTCGCGGCACATTCGGTGCCGGGCAAGGTCGTTGCGATCGTCTTTCCCATCTCGGCGTTCGTCGCACTCGGCTTCGAGCACTCGGTCGCCAACATGTACCTCATCCCGATCGGCACCCTTCAGAACGGCTCGACCATCGGTGTCGCCGATTTCCTGGCGAACCTGCTGCCTGTCACTGCCGGCAACATCTTCGGTGGCGGCGTACTGGTGGCTCCCGTCTACTGGCTGGTCTATCTGCGTGATGCAGCTCATCCGCGCGGCGAGGGTCGATGAGCACCACGAACGCGCCCGACCACTTCAGCCGCGTCTCGGCGGCCTATGCCGGGAGCCGCCCGCGCTATCCGACCGGCCTGTTCGAATGGCTGGCGCGCATCGCACCGGCACGCGACCTCGTGTGGGATTGCGCCACCGGCAGCGGCCAGGCGGCCGTCGATCTCGCCCGCCATTTCGCGCAGGTCGTCGCGACCGATCTCAGCGTCGCGCAGATCGAAAGGGCGACGCCGGCGGCCAACGTCGCCTACCGCGTGGCGCCGGCGCAATCCAGCGGGCTGGACGATGCCTCGTGCGATCTCGTCGCAATAGCGCAGGCCCTGCACTGGTTCGATCTCGACGCCTTCTACTGCGAGGTGCGCCGCGTGCTGAAACCCGGCGGCGTCATCGCGGCGTGGACCTATGGTGTGCTCACGATCGAGGGTGCGGACGTCGATACGGTCGTGCAGCGGTTCTATGGCGAGACCGTCGGTCCGTACTGGCCGCCGGACCGCCGCCACGTCGAGACCGCGTATCGCGATCTGGCGTTTCCGTTCGCGCGCATCGCGGTGCCGCAGTTCGACATGCAGGCCGATTGGACGCTCGATCAGCTCAGCGGCTACTTCCGCAGCTGGTCGGCGACCGGACGCTACATTGCTATCAACGGCCACGATCCGGTCGACGCGCTCACGCCTGAACTGAAGGCGCTGTGGGGCAACGCGAAACGGCCACGCCGGGTGACGTGGCCGCTCGGCATTCTCGCCGGTCGCGTCGATTGACGGCGCGCGCTTGTGTAACGCGCGCCGACGGTGACGTCAGTTGATCGCGTCGGAGACGGGCTGACGCGTCTGCCAGTTCCACTGCGTGTCCTGCTCGCCCTTCAGCTTGTGATACGGCTTCGGGATCGGCGCCGAACTCTGCGTGCGACGCTTGAACTGGACCGTGCGGATCATCTCGCGGATGCGCGGCGCGATCTCGGTGCGGAAGCGCGTGCCATTGAACACGCCGTAGTGGCCGACACCCGGCTGCACGTAGTGATAACGCTCGTCCGCCGGCACATTGACGCAGAGATCGTGCGCCGCCTCGGTCTGTCCGAGGCCGCAGATGTCGTCCTTCTCGCCTTCGATGGTGATGATCGCCGTCTTGCGGATGGCGCCGCAGTCGACCTTCTCGCCGCGATGCATGAGCGTGCCCATCGGCAGCGCGTGGCTCTGGAACACGGTCTCCACCGTCTGCAGGTAGAACTCCGCCGGAAGATCCATGACGGCGAGGTATTCCTCGTAGAACTCCTTGTGCTGCTGCACGCTGTCGCAATCGCCCTTGACGAGATTGTCGAACAGCTTGGTGTGCGCCTTCTGGTGGCGCTCGAGATTCATGGTCATGAAGCCGGTGAGCTGCACGAAGCCCGGATAGACCTTGCGCATGAAGCCGGAGTTGCCGAACGGCACGTGGCTGATGACGTTGCGCTCGAACCAGGAGATCGGCTTCTTCTCGGCGAGGTTGTTGACGACGGTCGGGTTGCGGCGCGTATCGATCGGCCCGCCCATCAGCGTCAGCGACGACGGTTGCAGCGGATCGTCCATCTTGGCCATGACGGCGGCGGCAGCGAGCACCGGCACCGACGGCTGGCACACCGCCATGACGTGCGTGTTCGGCCCGAGGAAGCGCACGAACTCGATGACGTAATCGATGAAGTCGTCGAGATCGAACTTGCCGGCGAGCACCGGCACGTCGCGCGCATCGACCCAGTCCGTGACGTAGACGTTGTGCTCCTTGATCATCTCGGCGACGGTACCGCGCAGCAGCGTGGCGTAGTGGCCGGACATCGGCGCGACGATCAGAACCTTGGGATCGTAGCGCTTGCCTACGATCTCCTCCGGCCGGTCGAAGTGCACCAGATTGCAGAACGGCTTCGACAGCACCGTCTCCTCGCGTACCGGCACCTCGAGACCGTGAATGCGCGTCGAGGTGATGCCCCAGTCCGGCTTGCCGTAGCGCCGCGTGACGCCCTCGAACACCTCGCACGCCGCCGCCAGCTGGCGCATCATCGGCGTTTTCGCGAACGGATTGAACGGCATCTCGGCCTGCTGCTTCACGATCTTGGCGGCGATGCGCATGGGCTGGATCATCATGTGCGCAAGCTCGTAGGCGAGATACTGCTGCATGCTGGTTCCCCGTTCTGGCAGCGCCCGGCGGATGCGCAGCGATATTGCGGCGCGGCAGGGCAACAATCCTGATTGCGCAGCGCAGCATTGTGACGGGATTGCGTCAAGCAGGAACTTTCGGCAATCGCCTAATTTCCCAGCATTTTCCCTGAGCCAGTGGCCGCTTGGTTAAATCCCGGTCGCGTGTTGCAGGGCGGCAGCACACGCAGCCGGATGGGCCGGCAGGTGCTCAGCCAGCCTTGCGCAACGGTTCGTGCTCGACGATGACGGCTTCGCCGGGGCGGGCGGCGTAGCGATGCCCGTGACGCTCGAAATGGCGCTTGAGCAGGGCGATGTTGCGTCGGTTGGACTTGAAGGCGACGTCGAACACGTCGCCGATGAGCGGCACCGCGCCGCCGACGAAATCGACGCCGATGTTGGCGGCCATGCGCCAGATCAGCGTTTTCGGCACGCCGAGCGCCCGCGCGCAGTTCATCAGGTAGACCGACACCATAGATCGGAAGAGCACACGTCTGAACTCCAGTCACTTAGGCATCTCGT
>CALFEM010000240.1 GCA_937950105.1 uncultured Alphaproteobacteria bacterium
TGACGGAGCCTTTCTACCGCCTCGCGAATCACCTGATGTTGCCCGCACTTGTCGGGCCGTGCCGTGCGCGTTGCCGGCCGACGCTCGACCGCCCGGGTGAGCACGTGCTTTCGAGCCGCAAGCTTCGGGTGTCTGAGGGGGACTGCATGAAAGAACGACCGAGCCGCCACGACGCCGAAGCTCCGGCGGTCGCCTACCTGTTGGCCGATCACCTGGACGCGGCGCTCGCCGCCGCCGAGGACCTGGAGACGGCGGCGCGCGCCTGGCCGGCGCAGCACCTGACGGAGACGGCCGCCGAAACGCTCGTGCTGCGCGCCAGCGAACGGCGCGTCGTCGAGCGCATGCGCGCTTTCGAAGCCGTGCTGGTGACGCGCGTGCTGAGAGCCCGCGAACGGGCGCGTGAGCTGGCGCGCACAGAAGCCGAGTTCGCGCGCCTCGCTGAACTGTTCGCCGCGACGACCGTATCGCTGGTCGATGCGGTCGCAGAGCTTGGCGATGCGACGGCGAACGATTTCGACACCGGCGATTGCCTCGTCGCATTCCTGCGGCGACGCGGCATGATCGACAGCGAAGCAGCCGACCTGCCGGAGGGCCGCACCATCGCCTTCGACGACGGCTTCCTCGTCGCCGGCCGCATCGCGCTGTCGCCGCTCACCGAGTTGATCATCGCCTTCATCGACGCACTCGAGACCGCCTACGACCTCTATCCCGAGAACGGCGAGGCGAATCTCGACAGTGAAGCCGAAACGACCGCCACGGCCGCCGCGAGCGGCGATGCAGCAGACGAGTCGGACAGCCTCGTGCAGCGCCTCGCGGAAATTCGCGCGCAGCTCCGGTCGCAGGACCGGCCATCCTGAGCGATCGACTGCGCGGGATCAGCCGGCCGCCGGCCTGTCGCCCGCGCGGCGCGCATCCGGGTCGCGCTCGAAATGGTGCGCCCGGGCATCGGCGAGACCCCACACCAGCGCCTGCAGGATGAAGAAGTGGCGCCAGTGATCGGTATCGATGACGACGCCCTCGAAGGCGAGGCCGGCGAACGACGCCGTCAGTACCAGTTGCAGGCCCGACGGATCGCGTCCGCTGAGTGCATCGCGCAAGCCCGCGAATAGCGTCAGCGCGACGAGGCCGATGTAGGCGAACGCGCCGAGCCACCCCGATGACAGCGCCATGCTGAGATAGACGTTGTGCGCCTCCTCGTGGTGGTGGCGCTCGCGGAAGGTGTGTGTGCCGATGCCCTGCGGGTTGTCGAGCACCAAGGCCCACGCCTTCGACTGGCCACCGAAGCGTCCCTCCGGCCCTTGGTCGTAGGATTGATCCAGCGACGCGCGCTGGCTCAGCAAGACGCTGATGGCGTCGATCTGCGTCACCGCGAGCGCCGCTCCGACCAGCACGACCGGCGCGCCGATCGCGATCACCAGCAGGCGACGGAAATCATCGCGGCGGCGGGCGCGCGCGAGGCTGGCGACGCCGATGATCGCAAGCGTGATGGCGAGCGAGATCCAGGCGCCGCGCGAGAAGCTGAGCAGCAGGGCGAGTGCGAGCACGCCGCTGGCGCCGATCGCGATCCGCGCGCGCCGACGGTCCGCGCGCAGCATCTGCCAGACCAGGAACGCGATGGCCGGTGCGAGCGCGGCACCCAGCACGTTCGGGTCCTTGAATGTGCCGCGGGCGCGGCCGTAGTTGGTGAACAGCTCCTGGAAGCCCGGCACGATGTTGAAATAGCCGACCAGCGCCGCGACAGCCGCGAGTCCGGCACCAGCGACATAGGCCCACATTAACACGTGCGCGCGGCGCGGCGCGGCGGCGACGAAGCCCGCGAGCACCATCGCCATGGCCGCGAGGTACAGCGTCACGGCAAGATGAATGGTGGCGCTGGCGAGCGTCGGCGATTGCAGAACGGCCGCATAGCCGGTGGCGACGACGAACATCCAAAGCGTGAAGCCGGCGAGCGCCACCGGACCGATCGCCACGAGGCGAAGCAGCGGCAGCAGCACGATCAAACCCATGAACAGGATGTCGACCGGCGCCGGCTCGGTGAAGACGACCGCACTCACCACCATGGCGAGGCACGCCAGTGCCAACGCCGTTGGCGCCGCCTTCAGCGTCAGCGGTCGTGGCAGTGCGGCGGTGGCGTCCGGCGCGCTCATCTCAATATGCGTTGCGGGTGTTGAGCAGCGCGAACGGCGTCGCCGCGAGGATGTAGACGTCGAGCGCCAGCGACCAGTTCTCGATGTAGTGCATGTCGTGCTCGATGCGCCGCTCGAGCTTCTCGCGCGTATCGGTCTCGCCGCGCCAGCCGTTGATCTGCGCCCAGCCGGTGATGCCCGGCTTGACGTTGTGGCG
>CALFEM010000241.1 GCA_937950105.1 uncultured Alphaproteobacteria bacterium
GTCGCCGACCAGTCGCGTCCCGACGCCGCCGCCTCATTCGCCGGCTTGTCCGCGCCAGCGCCGCTTTTCTTGCCTGACATCGATCCCGTCCGACCTGCCGCTCTATTCATCCGCTTTCGACTCGTCGGGGTTCTAGCAACCATGCCGCGTTCCTGCCAGCCCTGCCTAGGAGCCGGAGCCCCGTGGCCCGCGCGCCACAGGACGGCGGCACGGAACCGGCGAGGTTTGGCGCGTTCGCCGTGTGGGTGGTAGGAACAATCGTGTGGCGTTAACGACGGAGGGTGGCGTGACGAAGCGGTGGGTTCGGCTCGGTGTCGTGGTGGCCCTCGGATTGGCGGTCGCAGTGCCGGCAGGCGCGATCACGGACGGACCGAGCGCGCAAAACCAGGAATACCGGTTCGATCCCGACCGCATCAAGCGCTGGCAGGAGCGCAAGGCGGCCCGCGCCGCCGCCCGTGTCGAGCGCTGGCCGAAGCCGGTCGACGAATTCCTCGCAGGCGAATTCCTCGAGCGCGCCGACGTGGTGCTGACGCGGCGCAAGGACGACCTGTCGTCCTATCTCATCCGCTGGGCCACCGGGTCGCCGTTCTCGCACGCTGCCATGGTCTTCACCGGCCCGCAGTTCGAGACCGGGTATTCCAACACGTTCGTCATCGAGGCGGGCTCCGGCGGCGTCGATCTGACCAACATCCGCGACTACATCAACGACAAGAGCTCGTCGATCGCCATCAAGCGGCTCAAACGCGACTGGTTCGACGAGCCCAAGCAGGCGCGCGTGCGCGGCATCCTGCTCGACCGCATCAAGGGCAACTACAATTACTGGGCGATCGGCCGCATCGCGCGGAACCTGTGGTTCGGCGTGCAGCGCAGCGTGCAGGGCAAGGAAAAGACCATCGAGAGCTATCGCAAGAACGAGTGGAGCCCGCCGAACGACTACATCTGTTCGGGGCTCGTGCAGCTCGGCTTCGTCGAGGCGGCGATCGAGTTCATCAAGGCGGGTCAGATGCCGGCGTCGGCGCTGAAGGAGGTCGTGTTCAACGAGAGTGCGGCGAGCCGCCTGCCCGATGCACCGGACTGGGAATACATGGACCCGCAGATGCAGCTCGATACCGCCGAGCTGTTTCGCGAACAGAACATCGTCGAACTGGAAGCCGTGACCCCGCACGATCTCGCCACCAGCCAGAAGCTCGAATGGTTGTACGTGATCAAGGAAGGCAAGGTGTACAAGGTCGACAGCTATGGCGATGTCGAAGCGCTGATCAAATAGCGAAAGGCGCCCCGAGTTCGGCGAGGCGCCTTCTGCCAACCTGATCCGGCGAGGTCGAGGACTACTTCTGCGTCTGCGGCTCCGGCACGCGGGTGTCGTCGATCTTGCGCATCCATTCACCCGAGCCGCCGGGCTTCACCGGCGTGGCGCTGGTCGGCGTGACCGTCGTCATCCACTCACCGAGCGGGCTCGCGACCATGCCGCGCGGATCGGCACCGGCGTACTGGCGCGGCGTGTCGTAGCAGCCGCCGACGCAGACGATGTCTCTCGTATTGGTGAGGCTCTTGCCGGCCTTCTCGGCGGCCTTCTCCTCCGCCGTCTTCGGCTTGAAGGTGGTCGGCTGCATGTAGACGATCTCGGCCGGAACCTCGTTGCAGCCGCCCTCGCAGACGACCACGTCCATGCCCGGATGCGCAGCGGCCAGCGGATGCGGCGGAGCATGCACGGCGCCGTCCTCCGTCTTGATGATGCTTTCGGCGCGACGGCCGTAATAGTCCTTGGGAGCCGGCGTGATCGGGCCGGTATCGGCCTTCTTCGTCACCGGCCGCGGGGCAACGGCGGACCGCTCGTTGCCAGCGATGCCGGGCACGGGGATCACCGGAGCCGGAGCGCCTGCGGATTTCTCCTTGTCGAGCGTTGGCTCGGGCGCATTCGCGGTTTCGTCGGCGTTCTTCTCTTCGTCCGGCGTGTCGTCCGAACGGGCGGACTCTTCGCCACCCTCCTCAGAGCCCTCCTCCTTCCGGGACTCCTCCCCATCGCGGTCGGCAGGCGATTGTTCCGCCTCGGCCTTGCGCATCACGCTCTCGGATCGAGGTTCGGACCCGATCGAGAGGCGCGGCTTGGCCGCAACCAGCTCGGCGGAAAAGGCGGTCGCCATCAGGGCGATTGCGGATACGGCGGCGAGCCGCATGGAAGGGATCTCGGAAAGACGAAACATGAAGCCTCACGTAACGCGCGACAGAAAGAGGTACGACGTGAGGCGAGCGTGGCAGCAATTGGTTAACCGCCCGTTAGCGGATGATCGAGTTTCGTCTGCCAAGTCGAGATTTGATTGCACTACGATCTCACACGCTGACCGCCCTCGTTCAGCGCGCGTGGTGGAACACCGCCGGCTCGCCGGGAACCGCGTTGATGATCGGAATGTTGCGGAAATCGACGGGAGCAGCCGCAGCCGCCTGGGGCGTCTCGATGTTGCCGGCGCGACGGGGCGCGGCATAGCGAAATGCGACCGGCACCACGCGCGGCACGGTGACGACGTCGCCGCTGTAGGCAACAGGATGCGGCTGCGCGGCCTGCTGCGGCAGTGCCGCACGGGCGGGCAGCACGGGGGCGGGCATGACGGGCGAGGGCCGGCGAGCCGGCAACGGCGGCTCCACGAAAGCAACCGGCGCCGGAGCGGGGGCCGACATCGACGGAGACGCGGACGAGGCGTCGGCCTTGATGCCGTAATAGGCCGCGATGCACGGATCCTTGCGCTTCATCGCTTCGAGTTCGCCGACGCGCACGGTGACGATGCGGCCGCCGTCGCAGACGTAGGCTTCGTCCGCTCGCGCGCTGATCGCTCCGACCGTGACGAGGACCGGCAGCGCCAGCGCGGCGGCGAAACCTGCGCGCAGCAGCGGCGTGGCGAGAGCATTGCGGCGTCGGATGGTCGCGCGCGACATGGCAGTCTCCGGATCGGTGGATGGTCATCCGTCACGATATGGAGCAGCCGTTAACGCACCGTTGAGCCCGCGGCCGTCACCCTCACGGATAGCGCCAGAACGGTCCCTTGCTGGTGTCGATGCGCTTCAGCAGCGGCACCCGCTTCTCGGGCGGACGCTGGCCTGTCTCGATCAGCGCGCCGATGTCGGTCAGCAGCGCGTTGCTCTCCGCATAACCCGAATGGTGCAGGCCGAGACTGTCCATGCTGACCGCCGTCGCGTCGATGGTGTCGACGCCCGGCACCACCAGCGGCACACCGCCCGGCACGTCGCCCGCGCGCGGAACACCACCGTTGAAGCGGCGCGAGACGTTGAGCGCGCGATCGTTGGCGGAGGCGTAGAGCGTGATGCCGCCGGAGGCCATGTCCTTCAGCCGCGAAGCGATGTTCTCGAAGCCGTCGCGATCGACATCCGGAGCGGCAAGGATGATCTGGCTGATCTGCACGCCTTCGGGCTTCGAGCGTTGCAGGTCCTGCAGCACGCGCAGCAGGAGCTGGTTGCCCATGGAGTGCGCGATCAGGCTGACCGACCTGGCCCCCGTCTTCTGCGTCACGAGCTTCAGGAACTCCTCGAGGAACGGCTCAGCCTGCGCCGCGCTCTCGCGATCGTAGGTATAGCTGCCGATACCGCCGCCCGAGGGCCAGCTGTAGACGAACGGAGCACCGTCGAACTTGATGTCGTAGGCGACCTGCGCCGCCCGGTAGACGGCGTTGTCGAAGGTCGTGTTGTAGCCGTGGATGAAGACGAAGGCGTGATCCTTGAAGCGCGCCGACGTGGCCAGACGCTGCTTCACGAGGTCGATCATCTCGGCCTCGGTAAGGTTCTTGATCTCCTGCAGCGTGAAGTGCTTCTTCGGGTCCTCGGCCTGCTCGTAGATCTTGTAGTTGAAGTACGGAATCGTGATCGCCCACGGCCGCTCCACCTGCGGCACCTCGTGCTGTTTCGGCACCGTGACGAGGGCGCGGCCGAGATCGAGTTTGCGGGCGCGCGTCGAGCCGTAATCGACGCGCTTGTCGTTGGCGACCTTTTCGCGATCGGTCCCGAAGAACACCGGCACCACAGTCCAGTCGGTCTTGTCCTCGCCGGCACCGGCCGCGGGCGCGGGAGCGGGGGCCGTGGTGATGGGGGCGGTCGGCCTCGGAGCGGCCGTGATGGGAGCCGGAGCCGGCGGCGCCACCACCGGGGCCGAAGCCGCCGGAGGCGGGGGTGGCGGAGGCGGAGGTGCTGTCGCCGCATCGGGCGCCTCGGCAACCGCTGAAGGGGGAGGTGGCGGTGCGGCTGCCGGAGCCCTGGCCGCGGGTGGCTGGCCGAAACCGCGCGTGCCGCTGCCACCGCCGCCGGTTCCCGTACCCGACATGCCGAGGCCGCCGAGATCGCCCGCGGGTGCCGCGTCACGCGGACGCGTGAAGCCGTCGAGACCGCGTGTCGTCCCGGGCGAGGCCGACTTCGGCGGGAGACCTCCACGACCGTTGGCTTCGACGTTTCGTGTCTCGGTATCGGGTGGCGCGGCACCACCAGCGGGCGGAGTGCTTTCCGGTGCGCGCGGCCCCGAACCGCCGGTCGGCTCGGGTTCCGCGGCTCTCGGCTGTTCGAACCTGTATTCGCGCGGGCCGGCGCCGCCCGCGCCTTCGGCCGCTTCGGCAGCCTTCTTGCGGGCTTCGGCGACCTGATCGGCCGGCATATCCTTCAGCTTGCGCTCGGCCTCGGCGATCTGCCGCTCGACGCGGGCTTTCGCCTCGGCGGCCTGGCGCTCCACCTCGGCCACTTCGGCACGCCGCTGACGTTCCTGCTCCGCAGCGGCCGATCGCGCCTGCTCCGCTGCCCGACCCGCGTCGGCCTCGCGCGTGGCCTCGGCGGACGGGGCCGGTCGGCTCGCCGTGGGAGCCCTCTCCATCGGCGCCCGCGCCGCCTTCTGCATGGAGAGCGTCGACAGCAGCGCGAACGGCGCCAGCACCACGCCGACCAGCAACAGCCTCAGCGTCCACTTCAGCCACGCCGGCAGACCGCCGACGGACGACCACGCCAGGGCATAGAGCAGCAGGCCGGTAACGGCGGCGATGAGGCTCACGACTGTTTCGGAAAGCTCGGGCATGGCGGGTCCTTCCACCGAAATCGGGAACTGCCGGCCCTGGCCCCCGGGGGAGCGCGTCGGCCGACGAATTTCAACGCGGGAACGAAACACGGTTGCCGTTGCATCGCAAGCCCGACCCGTCTCGGCTGGCGGGAGGCGGCTGGATCATGCCACGTCCGCTTCGCGCTCGATCCCACCGCTCGGCGCGCAGCGGTCCGCTCCAAGCCGTTGTTCCAGAGCGGGTTCACGCCCTCGCTGGACGCGTCGACGCTTACACTTCAACCGATCAGGCTCTAGCTGGACGCCTTGGCGCTTCTGTGACATCACCCGGCGAGACCGCACGCCAGCAGAACGAGGGCCAACCAATATGTCGAACCGCGCGCCGCACGGCCGGGCCACGCTGAAAGCGGCCGACTACGTGGCCGGCGTGCGCGCGGGCGACCGGGCCGTGCTGGCCCGCGCCATCACGCTGGTCGAAAGCACCAAGCCGGAACACCGCGCACTCGCCCAGCAGGTGCTGCAGGAACTGCTGGCGGAAACCGGCAAGGCTATTCGCCTCGGCATTACCGGCGTCCCCGGCGTCGGCAAGTCGACCACCATCGACCAGCTCGGCATCAATCTGGTCGAGGCGGGCCACAAGGTCGCCGTGCTCGCTGTCGACCTGACCTCGAAACGCACGGGCGGCTCGATCCTCGGCGACAAGACGCGCATGACGCGCCTGTCGCAGGCGGCCAACGGGTTCATTCGCCCCTCGCCCACATCGGGCACGCTGGGCGGCGTCGCGCGCAAGACGCGCGAGACGATGGCACTTGTCGAGGCGGCGGGCTTCGACGTGGTGATCGTCGAGACGGTCGGCGTCGGCCAGTCGGAAACGACCGTCGCCGACATGGTCGATTTCTTTCTCGTGCTGCTGCTGGCGGGCGGCGGTGACGACCTGCAGGGCATCAAGAAGGGCATCATCGGAATCGCCGACATGATCGCCAGCAACAAGGCCGACGGCGACAACATCGTGCGCGCCCAGGCGGCGGCGAGCGAATA
>CALFEM010000242.1 GCA_937950105.1 uncultured Alphaproteobacteria bacterium
CGAGATGCCTAAGTGACTGGAGTTCAGACGTGTGCTCTTCCGATCTCCGCCGGAGTAGGAGGCGTGGTCGGCGGCGCTTCGGGACGAACCTCACGCGCGGCGCTCGCGACGGGCGCCGAAGCCGGGGGGTGAGCCGGCGGCGCGGATGCGACCGGCGCCGGCGCACCGAGCGGCGGCCCGACCTGAAGAATCGGCTGGCCACGCGCGGCCGTCTGGGGCGGCATCGCCGTTGCGGTCAGTGCGGTTGCGGCGGCTGGCGTTGCGGCCTTGCCGGTGTCGGATGTGGGCCTGGTCGCATGTCCGGCCGGAGCGTTGCCGGGGTCGACGGCACGCGCACCAGCAGCAACCGTCGGCGCTGGGACCGCGACCGTCGGAGGCGCAGCAGCAGCCGGCGAGACGCCGTGCACGCGGCCGAGCTCAGCCCGCAGACTGTCGATCTCGGCACGCATCTGGTCCATCTGGCCGGTGCGGCGCACGATCGTGTGCAGCGTCAGCAGGCCGACGTAGAACGACAGCGATACCGTCGCCGAGAGCCACAGCCCGAGCCCCGACTGCACGATCAGACCGACGCACAGCGCCAGCGTCACCAGCGCCATGGCCGTCATGACGAAGGCATCCGTCAAACGCCGTGACACGCGTTTGCCGCCAGCTTTGCTCTTCTCGCTCGCCATCACCGGTTCCGTTCGACTGGGACCGACCGGCGCGGAAAACAACCTCCGCCTACCGATCGATCGATTCTCGTCTCGTTCCAGTGTTCGGACCAGGTGCCGCCGCTGCAACGCGAGCGTGCGCGCTTTCACCAGGAAACTGCGCGCGCTTTCCTTATGAGTACGGCGATTGTTGCATATCGGCACCGAATGTTGCGGCAGCTGCCGACAGGCGGCGGCTGTGGCTCACGGATGCCGATCGAAGCTCAACCGACGGCTGAGAGCACGGCGGCGATCCTGCCGCGGATCTCGTCAAGTTCGCTCACAGTCGCGACCAGCGGCGGCGCCACCACCAGCGTATCGGCGACGACGCGGATGTAGAGATCGTGCTCGTGGTAGGCGCGCTCCATCACCTCGTAGCCGCGCTTGCCCGGCCCGTCCGCGCGCGGGGCCAGATCGATGCCGCACATCAGACCGATCGGGCGGATGTCGGCCACGTTCGGGCCCTCGCGCAAACCGAGCATGAGGTTCGCGAAATCCCGCTCCATGGCCGCCGCGCGCTTCGCGAGGTCGAGATCGCGGTGGACGTCGAGCGTGGCGAGAGCAGCCGCCACCGCCAGCGGGTGCGCGGAATATGTATAGCCGTGGAACAACTCCGGCAGGTGCTCCGGGCCGGTCATATGCGCGTCGTGTATGCCCTTGCGTATCATCACGCCGGACAGCGGCACCGCGCCGTTGGTGACGCCTTTCGCGAACGTGATCATGTCCGGCACGATGCCGTAGCGATCCGCCGCGAAGCCGTGACCGAGCCGGCCGAACGCGGTGATCACCTCGTCGAGGATGAGCAGGATGCCGTGTTGCGTGGTGATCTCGCGGAGCCGTTCCAGATAGCCCTTCGGCGGCGGGATGCAGCCCGTCGAGCCTGCGACCGGCTCCACCACCACCGCCGCCACGGTCGAGGGATCGTGCAGGGCGAGAATGCGGTTCAGTTCCTCGGCCAATTCAGCGCCCCACTCCGGCTCGCCGGCCGAGAACGCCTGACGCTCCCGGTTGTAGGTGGTCGCCAGATGATCCACGCCGCCCAGCATGGCGCCGTACATCTTGCGGTTGGCCGGCATCCCGCCGACCGAAATACCGCCGAAGCCGACGCCGTGATAGCCTCGCTCGCGGCCGATGAAGCGCGTGCGGTGTCCCTCGCCGCGCAGCCGGTGGTAGCTCAATGCGAGCTTCATTGCCGTGTCGATCGCCTCGCTGCCCGAAGACGCGAAGAAGACGTGATCGAGATCGCCCGGCGCCAGCGCCGCCAGCCGCGCCGCGAGATCGAACGCCTGCGGGTGTGCGAACTGAAAGGCCGGCGAATAATCGAGCCGCCCGGCTGCTTCCTGGATGGCGGCAACGATGCGCGGCTGGCAGTGGCCGGCGTTGACGCAGTAGAGGCCGGAGGTCGCGTCGATGACGCGCCGGCCCTCCGGCGTGCGGAAATAGAGCCCGTCGGCCGAGGCGAACAGGCGCGGGCGCGCCTTGAAGGCGCGATTGGCGGTGAAGGGCATCCAGTAGGGCGCCAGCGCATTCGTCGAGATG
>CALFEM010000243.1 GCA_937950105.1 uncultured Alphaproteobacteria bacterium
AGCCTGCGTCGGATGCGGCATGTGTGAGATGATATGCCCGGCGGAGCCGGCAGCGATCGTGGTCGAGGAGCGCAAGGTCTGGGTTGCGGCGGCGGCGGGAGTTTCGGGATGAGCGAGGCCGACAAGTTCATCATTCCTTCTGGCGACAAGCCGGCCGAGGCGCCAGCGGAAGCGGTCGCCGTGAAGGAAAAGACCGCGACTGGAGCCAAAACGGCGGAGCAGTTCATCATGCCGCCAGCGTCGCTCGAGGAGCGTGCGCGGGCACGCCGCTTTTCGATTCGGGATCTGGCCGAGGGCCTTCGCGTCATGCTGGGCGCGGCACCGCAGAAGCGCGACAAGGCGACATGGACGGAGACCATGCGCGCCATACAGGTTTGGAAGATGACGCCGGAGCAGCGCGCGTTCCGCCGCGATCTGCTCTATACGCACGAGAACACCAAGCCCACGTTCGCGTGGCGGCTGTGGCGCTGGCCCTCGATCATCATCATCAACCTGTTGTTCGTCGTGTCCTTCTGGCTCGACGTTCAACTCGTCGAAGGTGCGTTGACGGCGTCGCGCTTCGTCGGGTTCCATATGGCGGACGTGAATTCGTCGCTGCAGGTGGTGCTGGCCTACAAGGAACTCCTGATCAATCTGCTGATCGGTACCGTCACCGTCATGCTGATGTGGTGGCTGGTTGGTGGACGTTCGTTCTGCGCGTGGGCCTGTCCGTATCACCTGCTGTCGGAGCTGGCCGAGATGCTGCATCTGAAGCTGGCGGCCAAGGGCTGGGTGGAGGACCACCCGCTCGACCGGCGCCTGCGCACCGTACTCTACGTCGTATTCGCGCTGCTGGCGCTGGCGACGGGTTACACCGTGTTCGAAACAATCTCGCCGGTCGGGATCGTCTCACGCGCGCTCATCTATGGCGGTGGCGTTGCGCTCATCTGGGTTGGCGTACTACTGATAATCGAGGTAGTCTTCATCCGCCGCTTCTGGTGCCGCTACGTCTGCCCGATCGGCCTCACCTATGGCTTCGTCGGCGCGACGTCGCCGGTGAAAATCCAGTGGGATGCGGCCAAGTGCCTGCACGAGGGTAACTGCCGCAGTGTCTGCCTCGTGCCGCACGTGCTCGAATTCACGATCAAGAACCGCGCACACGATTCTGTGCTCGATGCCGGCCCGGACTGCACGCGTTGCGCCATGTGCCTGGAGGCATGCCTGCCGGGCGCCTTGAGCTTCAAGGTCAAGGGTGTGGGAGATTTCCTGTGATCCGCATCGAGGGGCTGACGAAGACGTTTCGCCGCCACAACGTGCTCGATGGCCTGTCACTGGCGATTGCGGAAGGGGATCGCGTGGCGCTGGTCGGTGCCAACGGTGCCGGCAAGACTACGCTGATCCGCTGCCTGCTCGGCGAGTATACCTTCGAGGGAACCTTGTTGATCGACGGGCGCTCGCCGCGCCGCGAGCGCTGCGAGGTGCTGGCCGGCATCGGCTTCGTGCCGCAGCTGCCGCCGCCGCTGAAGATGCCGGTCGGCGAACTCGTGCGCTATGCGGCGAGCGTCAGCTCCACCGCACGTGACGCGATCACGGATGTGCTGGCACGGCTCGGTCTCGATCTGCAACAAGTCGCGTCGAAGCCGTTCGTGAAGCTTTCCGGGGGCCAGAAGCAGAAGATCCTCGCGGCCATCGCGCTCGGGCGTGATTGCCGCATGCTCATTCTCGACGAGCCGACCGCCAACCTCGACCCTGCCGCGCGCAAGGTGCTGTTCGATCTGCTGGCGGCGCGGCCCGAGCGGCCGATGCTGATCTCGTCGCATCGTCTCGAGGAAGTGGTCGGCCTCGTCAATCGTGTCATCGAGCTGGATCGCGGGCAGAGATCGGAAGAGCGTCGTGTAGGGAAAGAGTGTAGATCTCGGTGGTC
>CALFEM010000244.1 GCA_937950105.1 uncultured Alphaproteobacteria bacterium
CCACCGAGATCTACACTCTTTCCCTACACGACGCTCTTCCGATCTGCCCGTCTGCAGCTGCAGCCATCGATCCCATCGGACCGCGCACCGGTACGTCGCGCGTCGTCAAAGGCGGGAGCTGGCATCAGACGGCCACGAGTTGGCGCACGGCCTTCCGCAAGCCCTACGAGCCCGACTATCGCGGCATCAGCATCGGCTTCCGTGTCGCGATGACGGCCGAGTGAGTGCTTGCACCCTGATCGAGTGGCGTCGCGATTTCGTGACAATGGAGAAACTATGACCAAGAAAATCCTACTCGCGGTCGGCGCAACCGGCAGCATTGGCAGGCTCGTCGTTGAGGAAGCGCTGCGTTCCGGCTTCGACGTGAGAGCGCTCGTGCGTGATCGCAGCAAGGCCGACGCATTGCCTGATGCGGCGCAACTGGTGGTCGGTGACGTTACGCGCCCTGAGTCACTGAACGCGGCCGTCGCCGGCATCGAAGCGGTCGTGTTCACGCTCGGCTCCGACGGCGCAGGTAGGGTCGGCGCCGAGACCGTCGACTACGGCGGTGTTCGCAACGTGTTACGAGCCATCGGCGACGCCAATGTGCGAATTGCGCTGATGACCGCGATCGGCGTCACCAATCGCACCGGCGACTATAACAGGCGCACTGAAGCGCATGATTGGAAGCGACGCTCGGAGCGTCTCGTCAGGGCCACCGGGCGCCCCTATACGATCGTCCGACCCGGCTGGTTCGACTACAACAACAGCGGCCAGCAGAGGCTGGTCATGCTGCAGGGCGACAGGCGCCAGGCTGGCGATCCGAGCGACGGCGTCGTCGCAAGACGGCAGATCGCGGAGGTTCTGGTTCAAAGCCTGATCAGCCCGCAGGCTGATCGCAAGACGTTCGAACTCGTTGCAGAGGACGGGCCGAAGACGCGTGATTTCGACGCGTTGTTTGAAGGCCTTGCCGCCGATCCACTCGCGGCACTGGACGGTGTCTCCGACCAACCCAACATGCCGCTCGAGGCCGAGCCCGCGCCGGTCAGGAACGATCTGGGATTCGTGCGCACATCTGCTGTGCACCCAGCTGGTCGTTTTCGTCGATAGCAGGGCGCGGCGATCAGGCTGCGCGCACCGGAGAGATCGAGCGCCAAGGGGTGGAGACATGATGTCAGAACTGAAAGAGTGGGACAGTTTTTATCTCATCGTCGCCTCGGCGGCTGGCGCTCTGATCGGCCTGCAATTCGTCGTCATGACCCTCATCGCCGAGCGCCCGCCGCCACGAGCTGCCGAGGCAGGTGCTGCCTTCGCAACTCCGACGATCGTGCACTTCTGCGCCGTGTTGCTCGTGTCGGCGCTGCTGCGGGCGCCATGGCAGTCGATGCGCTATCTCGCTGTGCTGTGGGGCATGACAGGGATCGCCGGGCTCATCTACACAGCCGTTGTGGCCCGGCGCATAAGGACGCAAACGACATACCAGCCGCAAAGCGAAGACTGGGCCTTCCATTTCGTATCTCCAGTGCTCGCCTATGCTGTTCTCATCGCATCTGCGTTCGCGGCAGCCTCGCGCACACATGAAGCCTTATTCGCCGTTGGCGCAGCGGTTCTCCTCTTGCTCTTCATCGGCATCCACAATGCTTGGGACGCGGTCGCCTATCATGTTCTCGTTGCCCGCCGGCCCTCGAACGAAAGTGACAGCAAGTAAGTGACCGGCGATTTGTACGAGATGGCCATCAGGCGGGCTTTCACATGCGAATACGACGTTCAGCCAGCCGCGCCAAGAATTGACGAGAGGCACCATGAACAACCCCTTCACACGGCGTGACGGATTGAAGATGCTGGTTGGCCTCGGCGCGATCGCCTCTCCGTCGGCGAAAGGCCAGGCACAGAACGCCGCAGCACGACCGCCTTTGGTTGCGTATTTTTCGCGGACCGGCAACACACGCGTCGTGGCGCTTCAGATCCGCCGGGCGGTCAGCGGCGAGCTGTTCGAGATCGAGCCAGCAGCTGCGTACCCTGAGGACTGCCGGCAGACTGTCGAGCAGGCGAAGCGGGAGAGTGATGCGGCGTTCGAGCCGCCGCTGAAGCAACTGGTCCAGAACATTGCAGGCCATGACACCATCTATCTCGGCTTTCCGATCTGGGGGATGACAGCGCCGCCTGTCATTCGGACCTTCGTTGCGCGGCACGATCTTGCCGGCAAGCGGCTGGTGCCGTTCTCACGGCGGCTACGGGGTCGGCCAAAGCCTGAGCATGCTTGCGCGCCTCGGACCGCGTGCGCGGATTGAGACGGCCTTCGTGATGAAGGCCGATCAGGAACGGGACGCTCTGGACCAGGTGAACCGCTGGATGGCGCGGACACCCAACCGCGGCTAGATATTCACAACTTCCGAGCCGGGCACCACGATCGCGACGGAAAGTTGCCGCAAGATCGTTTTGGGCTTGTCATCTGCGGTCACTCACCGCTGCCCGCAGGGACCCGATCGGCATGACCGCAGAGGCATCGACCAGGATGAGCGACGACCACGATCACGGCTTGCAGCATGATCTCGGACAAATCCTGACGCGCCGAAGGGCGCTGACACTCCTGGCGGCGACCGCTGCAGCGACGTCGGCCGGGTGCGATCAGCTGCCATTTGTCACGCGTGCCGAGGCCGAGCAGTCGGCGATCGGACCCGATGGCCAAAACTGCGTCGTGCATCCGAGCGAGACCGCAGGGCCGTTTCCTGCCGACGGTTCCAATCGCGCGCATGGGACGCTTGCCAATGTTTTGCGTGAGAGCGGCATCGTTCGTCAGGACATGCGACCAACGCTTCGTCGCGGTGGACCAGTTGCCGAGGGCGCCGCGTTGCGACTGTCGATCGTGCTGACCGGGGTTGGTCGATCGTGTGTGCCGCTCGCCGGCCACGCCATTTATGTCTGGCATTGCGATGCCGCCGGTCGCTATTCGATCTACGACCTGCGTGACGCGGACTATTTGCGCGCCGTCGGCGTCGGCGATGCGCAGGGGCGTGTGGACTTCACGACCATCGTCCCAGGCTGCTACCAGGGCCGCACTCCGCACATGCATTTCGAGATCTACCCGAGCCTCGACAAGGCGACGGACTACCGCAATCGCATCCTGACATCGCAACTCGCCGTCCCCGCCGATATCTGCAAGGTCGTCTATGGCCGCCATCCCGTTTACGGCCAAAGCGTCGCGAACCTGGAACGCTCGCCGCTCGAACGCGACATGGTGTTTCGCGACAACACGCCGAAACAACTGGCCGCGCAGACGCTGTCGGTGTCCCTGCCAGCCGATGGCAGCTACGCCGCGTCGGTGACCATCGGGGTTTCAGTGTCCGGTGCCTGACCCTGCCGCGCACAAGCTCGCCCGGCTGCCGACGACGGCGCGGGGCGGAACTGATCTGCTCACTGGCGTCGCTTGGCTTGCCGGCCAAGACGAACTCAATCCAAATCACTGAACGCGCTCGACGCGCACCGTCACCGGTCCCGGCCTGTCGAATATCGACACGTCACCTGTGACCCGACCCAGCAGGATGATGCCAGGCTGCGGCACGCGACCTTCGCGATAGTAGATCACGAAATGGTTCGAACTCCAGAGGCCCACCGTGCCTGTCTGGAAGTCGGGCTGGCGACCGATCTCAGGCAGCGGCGCGGGCAGATTGCCGGTCTTCTCCTGCCTGAGATGATCGCGCATATCGATGGTGACAGGCAGCATCGCGACGAGGGAGCGCGTGGCTGCATTGTCGACCAGTTCGGCTGTGACATTGCCCCAATCGGAAGAGATCAGAATGCGCTCCTCGGCCATGGCCGTTCCGATCAGCTGGACTGTGAAAACAGCCACTGCCGCTGCGGCCTTTGACATCTTGTGTCCTCTGCGACTGCGCGATTGCTCGCGCGTCATTTCGGCCGTTTCTCGAAAACGTCTTTGGCGACCGGCATCGCCGAGAAGACGTTGGGCCAACCGACGTAGAAGGCGAGATGAGTGATGGCCTCCGCGATTTCCGGCTGCGTCAGGCCATTGTTCATCCCGATCGTTATGTGACCGGTGAGCTGGGCGACCTGACCACTGGCGACGAGCGCGCTGATGGTGACGAGGCTGCGGTCGCGCGGCGCCAAGTCGGGACGCAACCACAAATCCCGGAACAGAACGTCGGTCGTGTATTGCGTCACGCCGGGAAACATCGCGCCAAACTGATCACCGACCCGCTTGGCGCGGTCTGCCTCTGCTGCCTCGTTGAGCGGCAGCAGCATCGGCGATGCAGGCGGCAGTTGCTCGGGACCGATCTTGCGCGCGGCGAACACGGCCTTTACGACGCTCGCCGCCAGATCGGAAGAGCACACGTCTGAACTCCAGTCACTTAGGCATCTCG
>CALFEM010000245.1 GCA_937950105.1 uncultured Alphaproteobacteria bacterium
GTGCCGTCAGCAGTGCATAACGGCGGACGGAAGCATCGCCCTGCAAATAGTCGACGTGGGCACCTTCTCTGGTCCAGCCACCGCGTGTGAGAAGCGCTGCCATGTGTGCGATGCGCGCGGCGCGTGGCGCCCATAGGCCCGTGCCGGTGATGGTGATGTCGCGGCGTTCGCCACCGGCGGCGTCCGAGAAATGCAGCGTGATGCGGTCGACCGGCAGTCGCGCGCCGCCGCGCTCCGGCCACTCGACGAGAGCGATGCCGCGCTCCAGCGCATGGTCGAGGCCGAGTTCGTCGAGCTCGCTTTCGTCGCCCAGCCGGTAGAGATCGAAGTGCGCGATGGCGAGGCGGGGTGTCTCGTAGCTCTGTACCAGCGTGAAGGTCGGGCTCGGCACCTCCTCGTTCGCGTCGCCGGCGAGGCGGCGGATGAGCGCGCGCGCGAATGTCGTCTTGCCGGCGCCAAGATCACCATCGAGCGCGATGAGGTCGCCGGGGCGCGCGCTGGCGCCGACGATCTCGGCGAGATGGCAGAGAGCGGCCTCGCTCAGATTTTCGAGACGGTGGTGGTTCGGCATGGCGGCACGCTGCTGACGGAGTGTCGGGAACATTCGCGGCGGAGACTGGCCGCGCAATGACGGCGCCGTCAAGGCGTGAGGAGATCGACCTGTTGCAGGCTGCGATCAGCGCGTGCCGACACGGCCGGCGAACGCATCGGCGGGCGCGGGCATGGCGGCGGAGCGAGGGGCGGCGGAGGCGCGAGGAGCGGGAAATCGCACCGTCACGCGCGTCCCCCTGCCCGGTTCAGAGACCAGATCGAGACGCCCCCCGTGCAGTTCGACGAGGCTGCGCGAGATCGAAAGGCCAAGGCCGGTGCCGCGATGCTTGGAGCCCTGGCTGCGGCTGACGAAGCGCTCGAAGACGCGCGCCTGCTGTTCGGCCGGAATGCCGACGCCCTCGTCCTCGACCTCGAACACGGTGTCGCCCTGTTCGCGCCAGCAGGTGATGCGTACCGTACCGCCCTCGCGCGAGAAGCCCACCGCGTTGGACACCAGATTGTAGAGCACCTGGCGCACGCGCTGCTCGTCGGCAACGAAGGCGGTGACGCTTTCCTCGACGCCGATGTCGAGCGTGAGATGGGCACGCGCCGCCGCTTCGCGCACGCCGAGGATGGCATCGTCGAGCACGCGCGCGACATCGATCTCGGCCAGCTCGAGCTTCAAGGTTCCGGCATCGATGGTCGAGAGATCGAGAATGTCGTCGATGATGGCGAGCAGAGTCTTTGACGACGATGTGATGCCGTCGACGTACTCGCTCTGATGCTGGTTGAGCGGCCCGAAAGCGCGGCTGCCGAGCAGATCGGAAAAGCCGATGATGGTGGTGAGCGGTGTGCGCAGCTCATACGAAATGTGGCCGATGAACTCGTTCTTGAGACGGTCGGCGGTTTCCAGCGCCTCGTTGCGCTCGAGCAGCGCGCGCTCGTAGCGTTTCGACGCGGTAACGTCGGCAAAGGTGACGAGCGTGCCGCCGTCGGGCAGCGGTGTCGTGGCGTAGTCGACGACGCTGGCGTCGGCGCGCACGATCTGGCCGGCGATCTGCGCGCGTGCTTCCGAGAACGATGTCGCCACCTGCCGGATGCTGCGCCAGGCCTGCGTTTCCTCGGCGATGGTCGCGGCTTCGGCAATCACCTCGTCGATGAACGGCTGCTTGCCCATCTGATCGCGCGACAGGTTCCAGATGGTGGCGAAGGCCGAGTTGTGCAGCTTCAGGTGACCGTCGGTCGCGAACACCGCGACACCCTCCTTGAGGCTGTCGATGGTCTCGCGCTGCACGCTCGTCAGCGAGGCGTACTCGCTTTCGAGGCCGAGCCGCTTGGTCTCGTCGGAGAAAAGGTAGGTGACGCCGCCGTCGGGGCGCTGCTCGGCCATCACCTGCACGATGCGGTCGCCGGGCAGCAGCCACAGGTCCTCGAACGGCTCACCGGTGCTGTGGATGGACAGAAGCTGCGCTTTCCACTGGCGGTAGTTGGCCATCTCGGGCAGCAGGCCGCGCTCGTGCATGCGGTCGATCAGGCTGCCGGCGTGCGGATGTGTCGCCAGCCATTCCTCGTCGAGCGACCACAGCTTGAGGAAGGCGGCGTTGCAGAACGTCAGGCGCAACTCGCGGTCGAAAATGGCGACGGCGGTGGAGACGTGATCGAGCGTACGGTCGTAGGCGGCGACCTGACGCTCGAGTTCGTCCTCTGCGGTCTTGATGGCGGCGACGTCGATGGCGGCGCCGGCGATGGCGTCCTCGACCGGCAGCATGACGACATCGTGCGCCTTGCGCTCCTTGCCAATGACCAGCGGCATGCGGGCGCGGAACTCCTGCCCCTTGGCAATGGCCCGTAGCGCGCGATGGCGCTCCCGCGAGTCCATCAGTTCGATCTGGCGCGACAACACCTCGTCCTCGTTCGCCGACTCGACGGCGCGCACATAGGCGGCATTGACCCACGACAGACGGCCGTCGCGAGATTTCAGCCAGACCGGCATCGGCAGCGCGTTGATGAGCGCGCGCATGGTGTGGATGTCGCGCGCCAGCCACTGGTGCTGGTCGATGATGCGGGCGAGATCGCGCTTGTAGCCGGCGACGTCGCGCAGCCGCAGGATGGCGCGCCCGCCGGTGGCGCGGCCTTCCGCCTCGACGTGATCGGCGGCGGCGGTGCGCAGGATGATGTTGAACGAGCGGCCGAGCTGGAACAACTGATCGAGGCTCGCCTTGAGGGCCGCGGCCGAGCGCGGCTCGAGCCACTGGCCGAAGCGCAGGATGTCTTCCTTGCGCTGCGGCAGGCCGCCGACGGCGACGAGCGTCTGCGCGACAAGGCGCGGTTCCTGATCGTCCTCCCACAGCAGCAGGATCTGCGGCTCGGCCTTGATGACCGTCTCGGCGGTGGCGAGGGCGCGGCGCAGGTCGGCGTTTTCCTGGCGCGCGCGGCGCGACAGATGGCGGGCGACGGCGACGGCGCGCCACACCAGCAGCGAGGCGAGCAGGGCGACGATGGTGACAGCGACGATGAGCAGCGTCTTCTCGAAGCCGAGGGCCGCCTCGAAACGGCCGGAGCCGCGCGTCACCGCATAGGTCAGGGCCGCGACGACTCCCATGCTGGCCAGCAGCAGCATGACGAGTTCGTTGCGGGCATTGCGGGCCCTTGATTTCAGAACATTGGCGCGCATTGCGTTCCCGACCGAGATGTCACGGCAACCTTTGCGCAGTCTCGCCCGTGGAACGCATGATCGGGGGGAGAGCTGATTGGAACAGGTGCCGGCGTCCGCACGGGCGGACGAATCGCTTTTTGATTATGGGCCGCGGGGTGCGCTCTTGACCAGTGCGGCAAAGCCATACGTGGCCGGGCTAAAACGGGAACAGAGTATCGTATCGCTGCGCCGTTGCACGAAGCGGAAAAGCAGAAGGGCGAGCCGGTGGCCGGCTCGCCCTTCCATTGCCGATAAAGCGGACCGGCGGAGCGCCGGCTTCCGCATCAATAGCGATAGTGATCCGGCTTGTAGGGGCCGTTCTGCGGGACGCCGATGTAGGCGGCCTGCTCGGCGCTCATCTTCGTCAGCTTGACGCCGAGCTTGTCGAGGTGCAGCGCGGCGACCTTCTCGTCGAGCACCTTCGGCAGCGTGTAGACCTGCTTCTCGTACTTGCCGTTGGCGCGGTTCTGCCAGAGCTCGATCTGCGCCAGCGTCTGGTTCGAGAACGACGACGACATCACGAACGACGGG
>CALFEM010000246.1 GCA_937950105.1 uncultured Alphaproteobacteria bacterium
GCGCGCCCGCCAGACGTTGAAATAGCGATAGCGGCGGGCTTCGAAAATCAGGAACACGATGCACAGCAGGCCGACGAGAAGCAGCGGCAAGGGGGACGAGTCGGGACTCGAAAAGGTCACCGACAGCGCGATGCCGAGGGTCGCGACCGCCCAGTTCGTCGTCGCGTCGAGACGGGTGCGCCAGATGGTCGAGCGGTAGACCTCGCCGCGATAGAGGTGGGCGATGGCTCCGAGCTCGGCGGCGGAAAAGATGACGGGCTCGCCCAGGTCATCGGGGCCCAGTTCGGCGGAACTCGTCTTCTGGTCCATGCGGGACCTCATCGGGACAGGAACGCCCGTTCATCCTATCGCCATTTGCTCAATTCCGCTTCCGCGAATCGACTTTTTTCAATGCTCCATTGGCTGAGGCGCGCGGGAACGACCGGCTTTGCAGCGGGTTGTGATGGCGGAGGGGCGCAGGAGATCGCCCATGCAACGGACCACAACTGCTCTCAACATCACGCGACCGCAACGGCGCAGTTCGCCGACATGGCTGACGTCCATGGTGCTCGCCAGCCTGCTCGCCGCCGCGGCAGCCAGCGCCCAAGGCGGTGGGGGTGGTGGCGGGTCCTCCGGCGGAGCCGGAGGCAGTAGCGGCGGCAGCGGTTCGAGCGGCGGCAGCGCGGGAGGCTCTGCCGCAGGCCCGGCCGCGCCGTCTACAGGTCTGCCGAGAGCGGGCGCCGGTCCGTCTCAGCCTGGAGCCACCGTGCCCGCGCGCCCTGCCAACCCTCAGGCGGGTACGCCCGGTCTCGGTTCGCCGCCGGGGCAGCTTCCCCCACCGGGTGCCGGCACGTCGATCCCGCGAGCCCCGGCCGCTGGCCTGCCAAGCGGAACCCCGGGAGCGGCTACCACAGCCCCGGGCACTCGCACCGGACCGACGTCCGTCCCGCCGGGCGACACCGTCACACGTCGAAATCCCAACTCACCGACCGGGGAGGACCCGAGCGGCGTCGATCGCCCGAGCGACAACCGAACGCAAACCGGCGGTGCCGGCGGCGGCACGGCACGCACCGAAGCCAGGCGCGAGGCGGCGGGCGGCACCATGAGCGAATGCATGGCGATGTGGGATGCCTCGACGCACATGTCGCAAGAGTCCTGGCGACAAAGCTGTGAACGCACACTCAGCGGCCGGCGCGAGATCGACAAGCCGGCGCGTTGATCCCGTCGGTCGGTGACGCTTCGGATGGGGGTCGGGTGTGGACGCCGGGCCTCACCGACTGGCAAAATAGCCGCACCCTGGTTAGATACCCATAAGAATCTAAAGCGTTTTTCTCGATACCCGACTGCCGCGCACCGGCATGCGGCAGATTGCCTGTTGTACAGCCACTCTCACTGCGTAGCTTGCCCCACGTCCAGGGTATGGGGACGTCTGAAAAAGGCCGAGGGCAGAGCGGTTAACCAAGAGAGAGTGAGTTTTCGTATGAGGATTCTGAAAACGGCGGCAGCGATCGCCACCGCGGCTTTGCTCGTGCTCGGCACGGGCGTCGCCGCTCCGTCGGGCGAGGCGCTGGCCCGCGGCTACGCCAGTTCGTCCCACGCCAGGACCGGCCATGTGCATCGCCATCGCGTGCACAAGCGGAGCACGGCCCACCGTTCCGGCTACCGCCGCAGTGCAGAGCGGCGCCACACCCGCAGCGCTCAGCGGCGTTACGCCCGCAGCGCCTCCTACCGCAGCCACCGCATGGGCCTCGGCGCCACCGCCGCAGCGGCTTCCTACGGCGCCCATGCCGGGCGTTCAGGTGGCGTCTCGTGGAGCGCCAGCTCGAGCTGCCTCGACTCCTCGCTGCGTGCCGTCGTGCATCAGGTCGCGGCGCAGTTCGGCAGCGTGCGCGTCAACTCCACCTGCCGCAGCCGCGGGCAGAACCGCCGCGCCGGCGGCGCCCATCGCTCGCACCACTTGACCGGCAACGCCGTCGACTTCCGCGTCTTCGCCAATACGGGAGCCGTCGCCGCGTTCCTGCGCTCGAACGGCAGCGTCGGCGGACTCAAGCACTACGGTGGCGGCCTGTTCCACATCGATACCGGCGCGCGGCGCAGCTGGTAATGCAAGCGGCTGCGACGTGAACACGAGCGGGCGGCGCGCAGCGCGGTGCCGCCCGATCGCGCTCGTGCGATCGCCTGGCTCCAGCCGGAACTCCGGTCTCGGCGTCGCATTATGCTATGACCCACAGGCGCGAGAGTGAGCCGGGAGGCCGTGCACGCAGGTTCGCGCACGGAGGTCCGGCACGATGCTTGCGCTCTACGGTCATCCCTTCTCGTCGTACACGCAGAAGGTGCTGATCGCGCTCTACGAGAACGCCACGCCGTTCGAGTATCGCTGTATCGCCCCGGAGCAGCCCGAGCATACCAGCGAATGGCTGCGGCGCTGGCCCCTCGCCAAGTTCCCGCTGCTCCTGGACGGCGACCGCCAGATCGTCGAAAGCAGCGTCATCATCGAGTATCTGCAGCTGGCTCATCCGGGGCCGGTGCGTTTACTGCCGCCCGATCCGATGGCGGCGCTCGACGTGCGATTCCTGGATCGCTTTTTCGATTTGCACGTCATGGACCCCATTCAGTTCGTGGTTTCCGTCGCGCTGAAGCGAATGCCGATGACGCGCGACGACGGACAGGCCATCGCCAGCGAACGGCTCGAGAGGGCCTACGGTTGGCTAGAAGCACACCTCGCCGACAAGACCTGGGCGGCAGGCGACGACTTCACACTCGCCGACTGCGCCGCCGCGCCATCGCTCTTCTATGCAGACTGGACGCACCCGATCTCGGAGGGCTTTCCCGTGCTGCGCGCCTATCGCAGCCGCCTGCTCGCGCGCCCGTCGTTCGCACGCGCCGTCGACGAAGCGCGCCCCTTCCGCTCCTACTTCCCCCTCGGCGCCCCGGACCGGGATTGAGTCGCATGAACCACCACTCAACAGCGGCGCGGCACCGAGCCCGCGCAACCGCATCTCACTCCCACTCGATGGTGCCGGGGGGCTTCGAGGTGACGTCGTAGACGACGCGGTTGATGCCCTTGACCTCGTTGATGATGCGCGTCGCCGTGCGCGTCAGGAACTCGTGGCTGAAGCCGAAGCTGTCGGCCGTCATGCCGTCGGTCGAAGTGACGGCGCGCAGCGCGCAGACGTGGTCATAGGTGCGCGCGTCGCCCATCACGCCGACGGTGCGCACCGGCAGCAGCACCGCGAACGCCTGCCAGATGGTGTCGTAGAGGCCCGCCGCGCGGATCTCCTCAAGGTAGATCGAGTCGGCCTTGCGCAGGATTTCAAGCTTCTCGCTCGTAATTTCGCCCGGCATGCGGATGGCGAGCCCCGGCCCGGGGAACGGATGGCGGCCGATGAAATGCGCCGGCAAGCCAAGCTCGCGACCGAGCGCACGGACCTCGTCCTTGAACAGCTCGCGCAAAGGCTCGATCAGCTTCAGGTTCATGCGCTCCGGCAAACCACCGACGTTGTGGTGCGACTTGATGGTGACCGAGGGGCCGCCGGTAAACGACACGCTCTCGATGACGTCGGGATACAGCGTCCCCTGCGCGAGATACTCGGCACCCCCTCCTTGCGCGCCTTCGGCACGACCGACCTTCCTCGCCTCCTCCTCGAACACGTCGATGAAAAGCCCGCCGATGATCTTGCGCTTCTTCTCGGGATCGGAGACGCCCGCCAGCGCGGTCAGGAACTTCTCGCGCGCATCGACGTGCACCAGCGGGATGTTGTAGGCGTCGCGGAACAGCGACACGACCTCTTCCGCCTCGTTCATGCGCAAGAGGCCGTGATCGACGAAAATGCAGGTGAGCTGGTCGCCGATCGCTTCGTGGATCAGCACCGAGGCAACCGCGCTGTCGACGCCGCCCGAAAGCCCCGAGATGACGCGGCCCTTGCCGACCTGCGCGCGGATCTTCTCGATCTCGCTCGAGCGGAAGTGCGCCATGGTCCAGTCGCCGGAAATGCGCGCGATGCGATGCACGAAATTCGAGATCAGCCGTGCGCCGTCAGGCGTATGCACGACTTCCGGGTGGAACTGCACCGCATAGAGCCTGCGAGCCTCGTCGGCGACCGCGGCAAACGGCGCGCCGCGCGACACCGCCACCACTTCGAATCCCTCCGGCAGGCGCGTCACGCGATCGCCGTGGCTCATCCAGACCTGATGCTTCTCGCCCGGCTTCCAGACGCCGTCGAAAAGCGCGCACGGCTTCTGGATCTCGAGATCGGCGCGGCCGAATTCGCGGTGATGGCCGCTTTCGACGCCGCCGCCGAGCTGCGCCACCATGGTCTGCTCGCCATAGCAGATGCCGAGCACCGGCAGCCCCGCCTCGAACACCCAGTCCGGCGCACGCGGCGTGCCCATTTCGGTGACGCTCGCCGGCCCGCCCGACAGGATGACAGCTCGCGGGGCGAGCCGCTGCATGGCGTCCTCGGCGCGATTGAACGGCACGATCTCGGAATAGAGATCGGAAGAGCGTCGTGTAGGGAAAGAGTGTAGATCTCGGTGGTC
>CALFEM010000247.1 GCA_937950105.1 uncultured Alphaproteobacteria bacterium
AGGACCATGGTCGTCTTGCCCGTGTCCGGGTCCTCCGCCGCGATGCCCGCGTTCTGTCCGGAATGATCGCTCGTCATGTCGCGAACGGACTCCATCGCCTTCTGAGACTGGCCCGACAGGAGGCCCGACTCCGCGAGCGCGCCTGCGAGCATGTGGATGGCGCTTTTGCCGTTCTCGGGCCGCGCCGCGTGGGAGGCGATGCCCCGCGCCGCGACGACCGCCGCGCCGTCCTCGTCCGTCACGGTGAAGTCCTCGCCGAAATGAGGCACGGCTTCCGCAGCGGAGATTCCGACGAGTGCGGCGCGCGCGTGTCGACGGGTGGCGCGGCGATGTTTCCGCTGAGCGTCGACGGGCTGCGCTTCGAGGATCGCGGCCGCGTGCTGCTCGACGGCGTCACGCTGGCGCTCGACGGCGTTCGCCGGACTGTTGTCATCGGCCCCAATGGCGCCGGCAAAAGCCTGCTGCTGCGCGTGCTGCACGGGCTGATCCGGCCGACTGCCGGTCGCGTGACGTGGGCCGGGCAACCCGCGGCACCGGAGCTGCACGCGCGCCAGGCGCTGGTATTTCAGCGGCCGACACTGCTGCGCCGGTCGGCTCTCGACAACCTCGTGTTCGTGCTCGGGCACTTGCCGCGCACCGAGCGCAGGGATCGCGCGCGCGAATTGCTCGCCTCGGCGAAACTGGCGCACGTCGCCGAGACACCGGCACGGTTGCTGTCGGGAGGGGAGCAACAGCGCCTCGCCATAGCGCGGGCGCTGGCGCGCTCTCCCGACGTGCTGTTTCTCGACGAGCCGTCCGCGAGCCTCGATCCGGCCTCCACGCATCTGATCGAGGAGATGATCCTCGCCAGCCATGCCGACGGCGCCAAGATCATCCTGGTCACGCACGATATGGGGCAGGCACGACGCATCTCTGACGACGTCGTGTTCATGGCCGCCGGCCGGGTGGCTGAAACAGCCGACTCCGCCACCTTCTTTGCGCGCCCGACTTCCGCCGAGGCCAAGGCCTATCTGGCCGGACACCTCGTTCTCTGACCGAACTCATGCAACGAAAAGGAGTACACCCGTGAGGAACACCCTGCTGGCAGGACTTGCCGTCGCTATCGCGATGACCGGCGCCCTCGCCCCGGCGCGTGCCGAGAAGCCGTTCATCGTCGTGCAATCGACGACATCGACCGAGAACTCGGGCCTGTTCAAGCATCTGCTGCCGATGTTCACGGCCAAGACCGGAATCGACGTGCGCGTCGTCGCGGTCGGCACCGGGCAGGCCATCAAGAACGCCGAGAACGGCGATGGCGATGTGCTGCTCGTGCACGCGAAGAAGGCCGAGGAGGAGTTCGTCGCCAAGGGCGGCGGCGTCAAGCGCTTCGACGTCATGTACAACGATTTCGTCATCGTCGGGCCGAAGGCCGATGCGGCCAAGATCGACGGCTCCAAGGATGCGGCAGGTTCGCTGAAGAAGATCGCCGAGGCGAAGGCGCCGTTTGCTTCGCGCGGCGACGACAGCGGCACCCACAAGGCCGAGCTGAAGCTGTGGGAAGCCGCAGGTGTCGACGTCAAGGCGGCGGGCGGCGACTGGTACCGCTCGACCGGCTCTGGCATGGGCGCCACGCTCAACACCGGCGCCGGCATGGGCGCCTACGTGCTGACCGACCGCGCCAGCTGGTCGGCCTTCAAGAACAAGGCCGACATGAAGATCGTGGTCGAGGGCGACAAGAAGCTGTTCAACCAGTACGGCGTGATCCTCGTCAACCCCGAGAAGCACAAGCACGTGAAGGTCAAGGAAGGCCAGATGTTCATCGACTGGCTGCTCTCGGCCGAAGGCCAGAACGCCATCCGCGCCTTCCAGATCGAGGGCGAGCAGCAGTTCTTCCCGAACGGCCAGACGGCGGAACTGAAAAAGGCCGGCTGATCGCTGCCTGTCTTGATTTATCGAGTTCGAGAGACGGGGTGGGCGGTACGCCTGCCCCGTCTGCGTTTTCTGGCGCCGCCGATTCACGCCGCGCGTGGAAGGACGCGCGACGATCGGGGCGCGTTTTCTGGCGCCGCCGATTCACGCCGCGCGTGGAAGGACGCGCGACGATCGGGGCGCGTTTTCTGGCGCCGCCGATTCACGCCGCGCGTGGAAGCAAGCGCGACGATCGGGGCGTGCACTTTTTGCGTGGCGGATGCGGCGTTCAGCGGGCATGGTGGCGCCCGCCGCTGCACGCTGCTGCCACATTCGCTCTGTGACAATGGCGGCCGTCGTACACGAAGGCTTGCCGACAGCAGGAGGACCGATGCCACCGACGCCGAGCACGAGCTGCACGCCGCAGACCTTTCGTCGCCCTGACCGCTCAACATGCGCCGTTGCGCTTGGCTTTGCGGCCATGTTTGCTCTGGGGTTCGCACCTGCCCACGCCGCGCAGTGCGGCTCCACCGGCGCCGGCTTTGCCCCATGGCTCGAAGCCTACAAGCAGCGCGCGCGCGGCCAGGGCATCAGCCAGGCAACCATCGATCGCGCGCTCGCCGGCGTCAGCTACGATCGCAGCGTCATCAGCCGCGACCGCTCGCAGAAATCATTCAAGCTGTCGTTCGAGGATTTCTATGCGCGCCGCGTCGGCAGCTACCTGATCTCGAAGGCGCGCGGCAAGCTCAAGGCCCACGCGGGGCTCATCTCCAACATCGAGAAGCGCTACGGCGTGCCGGGCGAGATCCTCGTCTCCATCTGGGGCCTCGAGACCAACTTCGGCGCTGACGGCTCG
>CALFEM010000248.1 GCA_937950105.1 uncultured Alphaproteobacteria bacterium
CGCGTGCGCGGTTTCGGCTTCCTCACCCGCGGCGAGGGCACGCCCGACATCTTCATCCACATGGAGACGCTGCGCCGCTTCGGTTTCACCGAGCTGCGTCCGGGCCAGATCGTGCAGGTTCGCTGGGGCCACGGCTCCAAGGGCTGCATGGCCGCGGAGCTGCGACCCGATGGCGTGCAGAACGGCTTGCCGTCGTCACATTGACACGGCAGAGATGGGGCCGGCGGCGCACACCATCGTAGCGCCGGCGGCAACCGTCGAAAGGCAGACGCGCCCATGCGCGACAGGACCAAATTCGACGGGACGGTGCCACGCGCCGTCCCGTTTCTCGTCTCGGGGCCCATGGCGCTGGCGCTCGGCTGCGCGGTGGCGATGGCAGCGACGGCGGCGCGCGCGGACCAGCCTCAGGCGGCGGCGCCCTCCGGCAGCAGCGGCGTGGTTGCGGCTGCCCGCGACACGCTCGTGCTCATAACTGCCAGTGGCCGTCACGAGATCGCACTCGAGGTCGCCGACAGCGAGCGCAAGAAGACGCTCGGCCTGATGTTCCGCACGGCGCTGCCCGATTCCTACGGCATGCTGTTCCCCTACGGCCGGGAGCAGGAGCTGACCATGTGGATGAGCAACACCTACATCTCGCTCGACATGATCTTCATCCGCGCCGACGGCACCGTGCACCGGGTCGAACACGATACCGAGCCGATGTCGGAGAAGATCATCAATTCGCGGGGCCCCGTGTCGGCGGTGCTGGAACTCAGGGCCGGTGAAGCGCGCCGGCTCGGCATCGAGCCGGGCAGCCGCATCGAGCATCCGGCCTTCAAGTCGCGGTAATGCGCGATCATCCTTCTTCCTGTCTTGCCCTGTGCCGAACGGCTCGCTTGACCGCGAACGCGCGAAGCGGCAGACAACGGGACAGCACAACGTCGGGGCATAGCTCAGCCTGGTAGAGCACCTGCTTTGGGAGCAGGGGGTCGCGAGTTCGAATCCCGCTGCCCCGACCAGTTCGCATCGGCGACGCCGGCCTTGTTGCTGCGGCGGCGTCCACGTTGACGGCTCGAGAGCACGGACGGCGAGACATGGTTGCACGCATCTATCGGCCCGCGAAATCGGCGATGCAGTCGGGGCTCGCCAGCACCAAGCAGTGGGTCCTCGAGTTCGAGCCCGCGGCGGCGCGCACCGTCGAGCCCCTGATGGGCTGGACCAGCTCCACCGACATGAAGGCGATGGTCCGCCTCGAGTTCGACAGCAAGGACGCGGCGATCGCCTACGCCGTGCGCAACGGACTGCCGTACTCGGTTGCCGAGCCGAAGCCGCGCAAGCACAGCCCGAAGTCCTATGCCGACAACTTCCGCTTCGGCCGCCTCGAGCGCTGGACGCACTGACCTTGCCGATACCCTGAGTGTTCTCGGCGGTTGACGCCCGCTGCAAACCCGGATGACGTTGGCGGCGGTTTCCCCGCGCGAATGCGCCTTGCCGACGGTCCGGGTTCATCATGAAGCTCGCCGCAGCCATTGCCGTGCACGTGCTGACCGCGTCCGGCGCGGTGCTGGCGCTGTTGGCCACGCTTGCCGTCTGGTCCGGTGACTATCAGCGCATGTTCCTGTGGCTCGGCGTCGCCTTCATCGTCGACGGTATCGACGGGCCTTTCGCACGCGCGGTCGGCGTCAAAGAGCGCCTGCCGCGCTTCAGCGGCGAGGTGCTCGACCTCGTCATCGACTATCTCACGTATGTGTTCGTGCCGGTGCTCGCGCTGCTTGCGGCCGACCGGATGCCGGCGGCGATCGAGCTGCCGCTCGCCGCCGCGATCCTGCTGTCGTCGTTGTTCCATTTCTCCGATAGCGACAGCAAGGCCGGCGATCTCGCCTTCGTCGGCTTTCCCGCCGTCTGGAACATCGTCGCGTTCTACGTCTTCGCGCTCGATCTCTCTCCGGTTGCGGCGACCGCGCTGATCGCCGCGGCCATCGCGCTGACGTTCGTGCCGCTGCACTGGGTGCATCCGATGCGCGTCGTCGCGCTGAGACCGGTGACGCTCGCCGCCACGGCGATCTGGGCGATCGCTGCGTTCTCGGCCGTATGGCACGGGTTCCCGGCGAGCGTGCCGGCGCAGGTGGCGCTGATTGCGATCGCTCTCTACGGCATGGGGCTGTCGTTGTGGCTTTCGCGGCGTGAAGGGCAGTGAAGGCGAGGGGGCTAGCCCCTCGACCCCATGACTCGGGCGGCGCGCAAGATCGCGGGGTCCAGGGGACCAGTCCCCTGGCCTTCACTTTGACAGCGCGCGCCGCAGCACCTTGCCATTCGCGGTGCGCGCCAGCGACGACACGAACACGATCTCGCGCGGGCACTTGTATCGCGCGAGGTGCTCCGCCGCGAACGCCATCAGCGCGTTCGCATCCGGCGGCTGCGACGCATCGCGCGCGACGATATAGGCCGCGATCCCCGACACGCCATCGCGCACGGTGCGCTCTGCGCAGGCGACCTCGGCGACATCTGGAAAACGGGCCAGTACCTCCTCGACCGCCTGCGGCGCCACGCGATAGCCGAGCGCCTTCATGATGTCGTTGGCGCGACCCC
>CALFEM010000249.1 GCA_937950105.1 uncultured Alphaproteobacteria bacterium
GACCTACATCGTCGCGCAGACGCGCACGTCGGTGGTCATCGTCGACCAGCACGCTGCGCACGAACGCCTCGTCTACGAGCGCATGAAGCGTATGCTGGCCGAAGGTGGCGTCGCGCGTCAGGGCCTGCTCATTCCGGTGATCGTCGACATCGGCGAGGCCGAGGCCGAGATGCTGACCGAGCGCGCCGACGAACTCGCCGAACTCGGCCTCGTCATCGAGGCGTTCGGGACCGGGGCGATCGCCGTGCGCGAGGTCCCGGCGCTGCTCGGCAAGGGCGATGTCGGCGGGCTGGTCAAGGATCTCGCTGCAGAGATCCTGCAGGAGGGCGAAGGTTTCGCGCTGAAGGAGCGGCTCGAAGCGGTCGCATCGCGCATGGCCTGCCACGGCAGCGTGCGCGCGGGCCGCCGCCTGACGGGCGAGGAAATGAACGCGCTCCTGCGCGAGATGGAAGCGACGCCGTATTCGGGCCAGTGCAACCATGGCCGCCCGACCTACGTCGAGCTGAAGCTGACCGACATCGAGCGCCTGTTCGGCCGGCGTTGAGCCCGCCTACGCGTTCTGCTGCTGCAAACGAAACGGGCGGGATGTGCTGCCACATCTCGCCCGTCGCAAATCCGTCGATGAAGAATGCGGCCGCGCGCTTATGGCGCCGCTTCAGATGCCCTGCTGGCGCAGCTCCGAATACGGCACCAGCCGGCGCTTCTCCTCGTCCCACAGCTTCAGCACGCACTCCTTGAAGCCGTCGAGGAACTTGATGTGGCGCACGCCAGCGAGTTCCGGGTAATCGCGCAGCACCTCGGGCAGCCGGTAATACGGAATGCGGCTGTAGAGGTGGTGGACGTTGTGGATGCCGATGTTGGCCGAGAACCAGCGCAGCACCGGCGGCAACTCGTAGTAGGAGCTGCCGAGCAGCGCGGCGGTCTGGTGTTCCCACTCGGGCGAGTGCGCCCAGTAGGTATCCTCGAACTGGTGCTGCACGTAGAAAAGCCAGATGCCGACGGTGGCCGCTATGACCACGATCGGGATGTGCACCATGACGAACGCCTTCCAGCCGGTCACCCAGATGATGGCGCCGAACAGCACGGCCATCGACAGATTGGTGCCCATGGCGCTGAGCCAGGGCCGCCAGCCGTCCTTCATCTGGCCGAACGGCAGGCGCTGATGCAGCAGGAAGATGTAGGCCGGGCCGAGGCCGAACATGACGAGGGGATGGCGATAGAGCCGATAACGCAGTCGCTGCCATTTGCTCATGGCGAGGAATTCGCGCACCGTCAGCGTGTCGATGTCGCCGACGCCGCGCTTGTCGAGGTTGCCGCTGGTGGCGTGGTGGGTGGCATGGCTGCGCCGCCAGACCTCGTAAGGCGTCATGGTGAAGACGCCGAGGACGCGCCCGACCCAGTTGTTCGCGGCGCGGCTGTTGAAGAACGCCAGATGCCCGCAATCGTGCTGGATCAGGAACAGGCGCAGCACGAAGCCGGCGGCCGGAATGGCGAGCAGCAGGGTCAGCCAGTAGCCGACGTCGAGCGCCAGATAGGCGAGAACCCAGAAAATGACGAACGGCACCGCCGACACGACGATTTCGAACACGCTGCGGTAGATGTTCGGATGACGATAGGCACCGACGATTTTCAGCCAATCCCGATCGACGACCGCATCATCGGCGGCCGGCGCCGTGACAGCGCATGCCTCGCTCATGAGTTCTGCCTTCCCTTCACAGCTTCGTCGTGCCCAGACGCCCCCCGGCGCTGTGCTTGGCGGGGGACACTTGCAGCTTGCCGCGCGATCCGCAAGTGGGCGGATCGGCGCGACATGGGCATATCGCCTTCGCGGGTGCGAGGTAAACGCACTTGGGTCAGCCGATGTGGCCTCCGTGCCGATCCGGATCAGCGGCTGGCGGACGATCACGAAAATCTGAAGAAGTAGACCTCGGTGTCGCCCCAGGTGCGGCGGTCGAGTTCGGTGAACGCGGGGGGCGGCGAAACCGGGACGCCGGCCCGTTCCTCCAGCACGGCCAGCGCGCCGGGCGCCAGCCAGTTGCCATCGGTCAGCGCGGCCAAGGCTTTCTCGCCGAGACCGCGGCCATAAGGCGGGTCCAGGAATGCCACGTCGAACGGCTGCATATTGCCGGCCGGGCCGAGATCCGTGGCATCGCGGCGCCAGATGCGGGTGACCCCGGTCAGCCCGAAGGATTCCACGTTGCGGCGGATGAGCGCGCGGGCCTGGGCGTCATCCTCGACCAGCAGGCAATAGCGGGCGCCCCGCGACAGCGCCTCGATGCCGAGTGCACCGGTTCCGGCGAACAGGTCGATGACGCGGCTGCCCTCGATCTCGAAGCCGTCGATGCCGTGGGCGAGGATGTTGAACACGGCCTCGCGGACCCGATCCGAAGTGGGTCTCAGACCGGCATGGTCCGGCGTCGCGAGCGGGCGCCCGCGCAAGGTTCCTCCGACCACTCGCATGCTACTTCTCCCCGCGCCGGTCGAAGCGCAGGTGGCGCTTCTTGGCCGAGAGCGGTGGCTTCCCCGGCTTGCCGCCTTCGCGATCCGTGGCGGAACGCTCTCCGTTCTCCTCCGCGCCGCCACCCGCGCGCCGCTCCTGCTGGCGGCGGCGGGCGAGCTGCAGGTCCTCCTCCTGCCCGGTCAGGCGAAGCTCGGCGGCGAGCTTGGCGCCGAGCTGGTCGGCGAGCACGCGCCGCTTCACCGGTTCGGCCTCGCCGGGCTTCAGATCGAGCAGCTGGAAGGGGCCATAGGACAGGCGAATCAGGCGGTTCACGGCAAGCCCGAGGTGCTCGAGGATGCGCCGAACCTCACGGTTCTTACCCTCGCGCAGCGCCAGCGTCAGCCAGACGTTGCCGCCCTGCAGGCTGTCGAGCGTGGCCTCGACCGGACCATAGCGGACGCCGTCGATCTCGATGCCGTCCTTGAGTTTGGCCAGCGCCTCGGCGGTGACGCGGCCGTGCGCTCGCACACGGTAGCGGCGCAGCCAGCCCGTCGATGGCAGCTCGAGGTGGCGGGCCAGCGCGCCATCGTTGGTCAGCAGCAGCAGCCCCTCGGTGTTGAAATCGAGCCGGCCGACCGAGATCACGCGCGGGAGGTCTTCCGGCAGGCTGTCGAAGACGGTCGGCCGCCCCTCGGGGTCTGCGTGTGTCGTCACGAGCCCGCGCGGCTTGTGATAGCGCCAGAGCCGCACCGGTTCGGCCTCGGGTAGTGGCTGGCCGTCGACCAGCACCTTGTCCCTGGCGCCGACCTCGACGGCCGGCGTCTTCAATACCGCGCCATTGACGCTGACGCGCCCCGATGCGATCCAGCGCTCGGCCTCGCGGCGTGAGCACAGCCCGGCCCGCGCCATGGCCTTGGCAATGCGCATAGGGCCATCGTCGTTGGGGGCGGTCGAAGCGTCGGCCTTGGCCGCCGGCTTGCCGGAAGGGCTACGGCCCGCGAGGGATGTGCGCTCGCGCTTTGCGCCGCGGTTCGCCTCACCGGTCTTGCGCGCGGGCCGTCTGGTTTCGGGCATCTGCTCTGTCTTCGCTTCGAGTGTTCGGGCCTTCTTATGACATCCAACAGCGGCAACGGCCACATGCAGCGCGCACTTCGCCTCGCCGGCGAGGCAGCGGCGCGCGGCGAGGTTCCGGTCGGTGCGGTGATTGTCTCGGGCGCGGGGGAGGTCCTGGCCGAAGCATCGAACCGCACGCGCGAACAGAACGACCCGACCGCGCATGCCGAGATGCTGGCGATTCGCGCCGCGTGCGCCCGGCTCGACGACGAACGGCTGACCGGGTGCGATCTCTACGTCACGCTGGAGCCCTGCCCGATGTGCGCGGCGGCCATTTCCTTCGCGCGCATTCGCCGGCTCTATTTCGGCGCCTGTGACCCCAAGGGAGGTGCTGTCGTCTCGGGACCGCGCCTCTATACGCTTCCCACCTGCCACCATGCCCCGGAGGTCTACGAGGGGATCGGCGAGGTCGAGTCGTCGGCGCTGCTCAAGGGCTTCTTCCGCGCACGGCGCGGCTGACGCGGTGTCACCGCTTCAGCACATAGGTCCCGGGTGCCGGACATAGCGGCGCGAGCTGGCCGTTCGCCGCGCCGTCGTCGCGCGCGCGAACCATGCCGGAGCTGCGGGCCACCAGCCACGTCGTCCACGCCTGCCACCACGAGCCCTGCCGCACGGGGGCCTGCGTCGCCCACGATTCGGGATCGCGGTAGAGATCCTTCGGCTGGCGCACGCCGATGCGGTAGCGCCGCCGTGGATGGCCGGGCTCCGAGACGATGCCGGCGTTGTGGCCGCCGCTCGTCAGCACGAACGTCATCTCGTTGTCGGTGAAGAGATGCGACTTGTAGACCGAGCGCCACGGCGCGATGTGGTCGGTCTCGGTGCCGACGACGAACATCGGCGCCTCGATGTCCTTGAGCGCGACGACGCGGCCCTCCACGGCGAACCGGCCGGCGGTGAGACGGTTCTCCAGGAACAGACCGCGCAGATACTGCGAGTGCATCAGGTATGGCAATCGCGTGACATCCTCGCTCCAGGCCTGGATGTCGAACACGCCGTTGCGCTCGCCGAGCACGTATTCCTTGATGATGCGTGACCACACCAGATCGTTGGTCCGCAGCATGTGGAAGGCGCCTGTCATCTGGCTGCCGCGCAGCACGCCCTGCGCCCACATCATGTCCTCGAGAAACGCGACCTGGCTCTCGTCGACGAACAGCATCAGGTCGCCGGCCTCGCTGAAGTCCGTTTGCGCGGCGAGCAGGGTGAGCGAGGCGAGCCGGTCGTCGCCATCGCGTGCGAGAGTCGCGGCTGCGATCGTGGCGATGGTGCCGCCGAGGCAGTAACCGGCCAGATGCACGCGCGTCTCGGGCAGCGCACTGGCGATGGCGTCGAGCGCCGTGGTGACGGCGCGGCGGTAGTCGTCGAGCGCGATGTCGCGGTCGTTCGGCCCGGGATTGACCCACGACAGCATGTAGACCGTGAAGCCCTCCCCGACCAGATAGCGCACCATCGAGTTCTCGGGGCTGAGATCGAGGATGTAGTACTTCATGATCCAGGCCGGCACGATCAGCAGCGGCTCGCGGCGCACGTCGGTCGTGGTGGGCCTGTACTGAATCAAGATCGGAAGAGCGTCGTGTAGGGAAAGAGTGTAGATCTCGGTGGTC
>CALFEM010000250.1 GCA_937950105.1 uncultured Alphaproteobacteria bacterium
CGAGATGCCTAAGTGACTGGAGTTCAGACGTGTGCTCTTCCGATCTTTCCGGCATGTCGGCGGCATCCGGCGAGCAGATGCGGCACGGCGTGGCGCCCCTGCCATGCTGGCGGGTCAGCATGGCCGCACGACGTCCTTATCATGGCGTGTCACGCTTAGAATTCGGTAAAATGGCCGCTGTCCTTGAGCGGCTGTGGGAAAGGCTGTAGAGCAACGGCGCGCGCGGTCCGGACGTCTGCTCCGGGTGCGGCCGATGGGCGGCGCTTGTCGGTGCGGCAGCGCGGTCGTCGCGAACCGGGCCGCAGCGGTGTTGCCGCTGCGCCGGCGTATCGCCATGTCGCGATGGGGACGCAAGGATGGGTGGCCGAGTGGTTTAAGGCAGCGGTCTTGAAAACCGCCGTGGGTTCGCGCCCACCGTGGGTTCGAATCCCACCCCATCCGCCACGCGCGTCGTTCGGGATTGTCCGCTGCGGCTCGCGACGGAGCTTGGGCGGCGACGCTCGATGCCTGCCTCGCTCGGCAAGCCGCTCACCTCATCGAGTCGCTCATCTACCGCCAATAGCAGCAGCGCGGATGATTGTCGGAACCGCACGAACTGATCCTGGAAGCGGCACAGAGCGTGGATTCGATTGCGCGTCGCGGTGTTGCGCCTCCGACTCGGCACCGCTAGCTATATGACGCTTGATTGGAACCGGGGGAACAATGCGAGAAGCGACGAGAGCGGCCCGGGGCATGGTAGTCGCTCCCCACCACCTCGCGGCAGAGGCCGGGCTGGCGGTGTTGCGCGATGGCGGCAACGCGATCGAGGCCATGGTCGCGGCGGCGGCGACCATCGCCGTCGTCTATCCGCACATGAACGGCCTCGGTGGCGACAATTTCTGGCTCGTCAGCGAAGGCGGCAGGCCACCCGTCGGCATCGATGCCTGTGGCGCCGCGGCGGGACTTGCGACGCGCGAGTTCTATCGCGAGCGCGGTCACGCTCAGTCGATACCCTCGCGCGGTCCTCTGGCGGCGTTGACCGTCGCCGGTGCCGTCTCGGGCTGGCAGGCCGCGCTGGAGTTGTCTGCGAAATGGGGCGGCCTCCTGCCGCTCACACGCCTGCTCGAGGACGCGACGCACTATGCCCGGCACGGCTTTCCCGCCAGTTCCACGCAGGTGAAGAACAACATCGGCAAGCGCGCGGAACTCGAAGGCGTGCCGGGCTTTGCCGGGACATTCATGCCCGGTGGGCGCCATCCCGAAACCGGAGAGCTGTTTCGTCTGGAGCGTCTGTCGGATACGCTCGCGCATCTCGCAACCGCGGGTCTCGACGACTTCTACCGCGGCGATCTTGCGCGGCAAATCGCAACCGAACTGGCGGCGCTCGGAAGTCCGTTGCGACTCGCGGACCTCGAGCGCCATCGCGCGCTGATGGTCGATCCGCTCGCCGTCAGGCTGGCGCAGGGCACAGCGTACGGGATGCCGCCGCCGACCCAGGGCCTCGCGTCCATGATGATCCTCGGTCTGTTCGACCGGCTCGGCGTCACAACGGCTGAAGGCTTCGATTACGTCCACGGCCTCGTCGAGGCGACCAAGCAGGCGTTCCTCGTACGCGATGCGCACGTCACCGATCCTGTTTGCATGACGGTCGCCCCCGCGAGCTTCCTCGAGGCCGGCACCCTCGATGCGCTCTCCCGCAACATCGATCGGGCTCGGGCACTGCCGTGGCCGCAGGTGGCGAAGCGCGGCGACACCGTGTGGCTCGGGGCCATCGACGCCGAAGGGCGCGCGGTGAGTTTCATTCAGAGCGTCTACTGGGAGTTCGGCTCCGGCGTCGTCCTGCCCGGTTCCGGCATCACGTGGCAGAACCGCGGCATCAGCTTCGCGCTCGATCCCGCACGGCAGAACGCGCTCGAACCGTATCGCCGTCCGTTCCATACCATTCAGCCGGCGATGGCGCTGCTCGACGACGGCCGCGTCATGCCCTATGGCACGATGGGTGGCGAGGGTCAGCCGCAGACGCAGGCGATGGTCTACACGCGACACGTCATGTACGGGCAGGGCCTGCAGGAGGCCATCGATGCGCCGCGCTGGCTGCTCGGGCGGACGTGGGGCGCCGACAAGACCAATCTGCGCATCGAATGCCGCTTCGATGACAGCGTCATCGAAGCGCTGAAGGCCGCCGGACACGACGTCGAGTTGATCGGTCCGATGGAGGAAGTCATGGGCCATGCCGGAGCACTCGTGGCGCATCGCGAGGGTCCGCTGCGCGGCACCATCGAGGGCGCTGCCGATCCGCGCAGTGACGGTCGCGCCGCGGGCTTTTGAGCCACCGCACCAGCAAGCCGAGCGCGGCCGATGATCAGCAGTCGCCTCGTGCTGCGGCTGCGAAGCGTGCGTCTTGCCTATGAATTGGGCGCCGTGTGAAGCTCGCTGCCACGCTTTCGAGCAATCCTTCGTCTATCTGCCGACACCACCTTTTGCACGGCCCGCAATCGCAGTCGCCGCGAGAACTGGCAT
>CALFEM010000251.1 GCA_937950105.1 uncultured Alphaproteobacteria bacterium
CTCCGATCTGAGTGCGCGGAGGAATGGATCGCGGGGACAAGCCCCGCGATGACAGGAGTGGGTCAATACCCGCCACGCTCGACTTGCGCCCGGCTCCACTCACCACGCCAGCGCTGCCATGGCGGCGATCGGGGGCGGGGTGATGCTGCCGACGAGATGCTTCACCGTCGCCGCGTCGAGCGCCGCACCGGGCGCGAGATGCACACCGCTGGCGATGTAGACCGAGCGCACGCCCGCCGCAGACGCGCCGAGGATGTCCGTCTTGATGCCGTCACCGATGGCGAGCAGGCGCGTGCGCGGCACCGCCACGCCGCCGCGCAGGCGCGCGATCGCAGCATCGGCCGCATCGTAGATCGGCGCATGTGGCTTGCCCGCGTAGGCCACTGAACCGCCCAGCGCCTCGTAGGCGGCGGCGACACCGCCCGCGCACCAGACGATTCTGCCCGCGCGCTCGACCTTCAGGTCAGGGTTGGCGCAGATCATCGGCAACGCGCGGGTCTGTGCCGCGGCGAGCATCGGTGCGTAGGTCTCCGGCGTCTCGGTCTCGTCGTCGGCGAGGCCGGTGCATATGACGGCCTCGGCCGCGTCGAGCGGAGCCAGCACCAGGCCGAGCCCGTCGAACAGCGGCAGGTCGCGCTCCGGGCCGATGTGCAGCACCGGGCGGCCGGCGTAGGCGGCGATCATCGAACGCGCGGCATCGCCCGAGGTCAGCACGGCATCATAGGCGTCATCCGGAACACCGATGCGGCGCAACTGCTCGACGACGCTCGCGGCAGGACGCGGCGCATTCGACAGCAGCAGCACGGTGCCGCCACTCTCGCGAAACGCCCGGCAGGCGTCAGACGCGGCGAGGAAGGGCGCGACGCCGTTGTGCATCACGCCCCAGATGTCGACGAGCCAGGCGTCGGACGTCCCGCAGAGCGGCGCGATCGACGCGATCAGGGGGATTTCGGCGGGCGCGGCTGTGGCGGCCGTGGGCGCTTGCGATGGGATGTCGGTCATGGCCCGCACTGGTGCCGCGTCGCGGGCGCTAAATCAAGTCCACTGGTGGCGCACGCGTCGCGCTCGAACAGCGAAAGGGGAAAGCGCGCCGCGCTTTCCCCCTCGATGGACCAACAGGAGCCGGCGCGCTCAGGCCGCGGCCGGACGCCCGACCGCCGCGAGCGCCGATGCCTTGACCAGACGTGCGCCGCCGAACAGACGGCCCTGGCCGAAGGCGACGCCCGTCGATTGCACCCGCGCGCGCTTCGCCTCGTCGTCGATGTGCTCGACCACCAGCGCGAGACCGAAGCCGCCGAGGTGCTTGCAGATGTCGGCGGCCGGCAGCACGGCGCCCGGCGCCGGCAGGCCCTCGAGGAACACGTCGGCATCGAGCTTGACGAAGGCGAAGCCCACCTGCGCCAGCGCCTCGAAGTCGAGATCGAGATCGGTCACCGCGCGCAGCGCGAAGCGGAAGCCGAGGTCGCGCATCTCGTCCAGCATGTCCCACTGCGGCCCGCGGAAGCCGCGCACATCCGACTGCGCGAACGTCAGCACGAGCTGCTGCGCGAGACCCGCCTGGCTCTCGTAGGTGTCGGCGAACGCCGCCAGGAACTCGTCGGAATCGAGCGACCGGCCGCTGAAGGTCGAGAACACGGAGCCGGCCTTGCGGCGTTCTTCGAGCAGCCGCGCGACCTGCGCGGTGCGCGACAGGCGGACGCTGTCGAGCAGCGGCAGCGCCGGACCGACGCCGTCACTGTCGCTGGCGCCGCCGATCTCGCTGCCGTCGGCATCGCGCAGACAAACGGTGACCTCGTAGTGCGCCGCCTGCTGCTGCGCGATGTCGAGGATCGGTTCGAGCAACACCTCGACACGACCGGCTTCGAGCGCGCCGGCGACGCGCTGCAGGCGCCGCTCCACGCGTGTGCGCTCGGCCGCCTCGAGTTCGTCGGCGCTCGGTTGCCTCTGCAGTTGCGGCGCGGGCGCCGCTGCCTGCACGGCTGCCACCGCTCCGCGCTCCGGCTCGAACGCGCGCTGCTCGTCGCTGACGTGGCGGCCGGCCAGGCCCTCGCGCTCCAGCGCCTCGGCCGCGTGTGCAAGGCGGCGCGCGTCGTCGCTCGCGGCTGCCGAGCCTTGCTTCGCATCGGCATCGGGCATGGCGGCCATCTCGAGCGGCGGCGGCACGCTGGTCATGGCGGCGATCGACTGCGCCCGCTGCATCAGCTTCTCGACGTCGAACTCCGGCTCGACCTGAGCCGGGACAGCTTCCGCCGCGGGCGACGGCGCGTGCTCACCCGAGGCTGCGCGAGGCGCCGGCACTGGCGGGGGCGTGGATGCGCGGCTGCGGCGGAAACCGAGCGGCATGGTATCGACCTTGTCCTGATCGACCCCGGTGGGCGCGGAAGCCTGATCCTGGCCGCCGCCGATGCCGTCCAGGCCCGGGATCACCGCGCCCAATCCGGCAGAGTCGGCAGGCGCCTTCATGGTCTCGGCGGCACGCTTCAACGCACCGACCGAAGCCTTGATCGCCAGCGCCTTGTCGATGGGCTCGCCCGGCGGCGGGCCGAGCCGATCGACCGCGGCCGAATCGACCTCGTCCGCGAGCTTGCGGATCAGACCCTGGATCATCTCCACGTCCGCCTCGCGGGGCGAGGGCGGCGCCGCGACCGGAACAGCCAGCGGCGGCATCATCGCGTCGCCACGTTCGGCGGCGGCGCTGCCAGCGTGCGGCGTGTGCTCGTGCGGCGTGTGACTGGCCACAGATCGGAAGAGCACAC
>CALFEM010000252.1 GCA_937950105.1 uncultured Alphaproteobacteria bacterium
CCACCGAGATCTACACTCTTTCCCTACACGACGCTCTTCCGATCTACCGCCGAGCTGCTTCAAGCCGAAGCTGATGGCTCCGAGCCAGGCGTTGTCGTCGGGCGCGCCGCGGGCCAGTTCGAGCTTGTCATCGACGTCGCTCTTCGGGAATGCCGCCTTGACGACGCCGAGGATGTTGGTGCGCGTTTCCTCGTTGGGTACGTGGCCGACGAGCTTGATGCGGTTGCCGCGGGTCGATGCGCTCCAGACATACGGCGACGCCTGCGGCAGCAACTGCGCCCGCGTCTCGGCGACGCGCACGCCCCAGACATCCTTGACCACGCGGAAGGCGCGCTGCGGTCCCTCGTCGGAATTGGCCTGACCGGTGATGAGGCCGTCACGGCCGTCGAACGCCGTCGTCGCCCAGCGCATGCCGGCCGCATTGAGCGCCGTCTCGGTCCGCTGCCGAAGATCGGCCTCGATCCGCTCATGCTCCCACTGCGTGGTGAAATAGCCCAGCATGGCAACCGGGATAAGCCCCCATAGCCAGCGCCACGGATTACACCTCATGCCGGTCGTGCTCCCCACGCTTTGTCGTACTCACGGCGCGGAGCGTCCCACCAGAAGCGAAACACGACACGCCGGCAAGGACACGCGTGCACACGGATCATGCACGTCCGCCCCGCACCGGATGGTGCAGGGGCGCCGTACGCCGCGGCTCGCGATCGTCTGCCCACCACCTTGACATCTTTACTATAGCCCAGCAGTCCGCCGAGTCCAACTCGCCAAAGGGTCCAAACACTGCTTCTAACATACGGAAAGAAAGTCGTTTTTTCGTCGCGATTCGCGTCTCATTAATTTGCCGGCGGTGCAAATCCGCCACATGTCGGGCCGATAATCTGACGCACGTCGGCCGCTACACCAGGAAAAGCCGTGTTGCCTCGGCGCGCAATCAGAGGCTGCGCCGACCCGGCTTGCCTTCTTGTCGCCGCCTCGAATCTCCTACACTCTCACACCACCTTGGAAAGCCAGGAGCGACGCCGATGTCTGACCGCACGATGCTGGCCGTCGGCCGCAGCACCTTCTCGGTTTCGCGCCTCACCAAACGCGCCGTGCAGACCCTGGCGGCGACCGCGCTGACCGCGGCGGCCTCCTTCGTCATCCTCATGCTCAACAACGTGCTGACCGCGCGCAGTGGCTGGCAGCAGGGTTTCGAGGTCTGGCTCGCATTCATCCGCCGCTCCGACATTCTCGGAACCATCATCCTCACGGCGATCGTGACGATCGTGTTCCTCTACTGGCAACGCGACGGCGAACGCGAGCGGCGCTGAACCGAACAGCAGGTTCCCGCACCAGAAGACCGACGGCCCCGCCCGGCGTCACTGGCGCGTGTTGCGCTCACGGCGCCCCCGGTCCGACTGGCCTACGCTGTCCCGGTCGATTATCATTCGTTCCGACATATGACGCGTACCGGCACGACGATCCCGTTCCCAGTCTGTGAGCCTCCTCACGCTGCGTCGGCCGCTTGCGCGATACTGTGATTTGCAGTCGCGCTCGACGACCGGGCGTTCGACGTTCTTCAATGGATTGCCCTCGCGACCTGGTTGACCGAACCGCGCCCCACATGGAGCCGTGCCTTGACGCAGCCGCCCGATCCGCCCGACGACGATGCGCCGACGGTGATCCTGCCACTGGTCTCCGGCTCCGCGAAATCGCCCCCTCCAGCCGGCACGAGCATGCCGCCTCAGAGCCGCTCGCCGATACGGCCCGCCGCCTCGTCACCACACGCTACCGTGGATGACGACGAGCGCACCGTTATCATGATGCCGTCGAAGGCCGTGCCTCCGGCCGCGACCGGCGGTGCCTCTATACCGGACGACGACGAGCGCACGGTCGTCATCTTGCCTCCGAAGACCGAGCCGGAGGCGTCTGCGGCGGTCGCCGACACGCCCGCACCTGACGACGACGACGCGCGCACCGTCATCATGACTCCGGTGATGGAGGCGCCACTGGTGCCATCCGGGAGCGGTGCGATTGCAGTTACACAGTCCGTCGACGAGCCGACACCACACGACGCCGATGAAGACCGCACGGTGATCGTATCGCCACCGCGACGTCTGACGCAGACGGAACCTGTCGGGCCCGCAGGTTCCGCGGTCGAAGCGGCACCAGCCGAAGCGGCACCGGCCGAAGCAGCGCTCGGAGCGGACCTCGTCGCCGCTGCCGCTGCACCTGCATTCGCCAGCTTGGCGGAGCGTGCACCCTCGGCAGCGAAAGGGCGCAGATCAGTTCTCGAAGCGTCCGAGCATGAACTGGTCGAGACGCTGCGCGGCACCCCATCCGAAGGCACCCGCCATGCCGGCGAGCGCCGACGCCCCGTCCTCGGCGGACGCATCACCGACAAGCTCGGCCACGGCGATGGCGGCACGCACCCGGAGGGGCTGGCCGCTGCCGGAGACGGCGCAGACATGCCACCGGCCGTGTCCAGCCCCAAGCTGCTTGCCGCCGCCTTGATCGTTCCGCTGCTGCTGCTCGGCATCGGCGGCGTGATCGTGTGGCGCGGCATCGACCGGGCCGTCGAGCACGGGCCGAGCCTGCGCCTGCCGAATATCGAGACGCCCGACTGGCGCAAGTGGCTCGACGGCATCTGGCCGTCACGCGAGCCGGCTTCACAAGCGCCAGCCAGGCCGGGCTTGGCGCGCGATGCCCTGAACGCGCCTGCAGTTCCCTCGTCGACGACCACATCGGACACCGCGCCCCCCGCGTCGATCCTCGTCGATCTGGCCGCGCGTGGCCCGCGTGGCCGCGAACTCGGCGGGCTCGCCGATGCCGCACGCGTGGCGGCCGCGCGCGAGCCGGGCAAAGGCAAGGCGCTGATGCGCATGATCGAGCGCGGCGCCATCGCGCACATCGGCGCCAAGCCCATGGCCGCGGTCGCGGCCTACGACGAAGCCATCGCGCAAGGCGTCGCCAGCGCCGAACTCCACGCCTTGCGTGGTGATGCCCGCCTGCAGCTCGGCAATCTCGACGGTGCCGTCGCCGATCTCGATGCTGCCCTCTCGCGCAACGATCGGCTGCTGCTCGCCTGGCGCTATCGCAGCCTCGCGCACCGCCGCCTCAAGAACTTCGACAAGGCGCTCGCCGATGCCTCGGCGGCGCTCCAGCTCGAGCCGCGCAACGTCGAACTGATTCAGGCGCGCGCCATGATCCACGCCGATCGGCGCGATTTCGAAGCCGCACTCAAGGATCTCGATGCCGCTCTGGCGATCGAACCGGGAAGCGTCGAGCGCTGGGTCGCGCGGGGCAACATGCGCGTGCGCCGTGGCGATCATGCGCGGGCCCGCGAGGATTACCAGCAGGCGCTGTCCCTCAACGCCAGGAATGTCCCGGCACGGCTCGGCTCGGCCGCACTCTACAATCTCACAGGGGCACACGACCGCGCGCGATCCGAGGCCGAGGTCGTGCTGCGGGACGATCCCGCGCAGCCCGATGCGCTGATCGAGCGCGCGGTGGCGCTGGTCAAATCGGGCGACACCGATGCCGCCATCACCGACCTCGACAAGGCCATCGAGGCGCGTCCGCGCTCGGTAGCCGCCCTGCGCAATCGCGCACAGGCGTATCGCTCCAAGCGCGCGTGGGACAAGGTCATCGCCGATTATACCGCCGCGCTGGCGCTGGTGCCGGACGACGCCAGCCTGCTCAACAGCCGCGGCACCGCGCTCTACGAGAAGGGCGACGACGGCAAGGCGCTCGAGGATCTCGACGCCGCCCTTCGCAACGCGCCCGAACTCGCCCTCGCCTACTACAATCGCGGCCTCGTTCACCTGCGCAAGGGCGCCGACAAGGCCGCCGAATCCGACTTTTCCAGTTACCTCCAGCGGGCCGCCTCCGACGGCGACGGCTGGCGCCAGCGCGGTCGCGTTCGTGAACGGCTCGGCCGCCTTGACGACGCCGAGGCCGACTACACCCACGCCATCGAGATCAACGGCAAGGATGCCTATGCCTACAGCTATCGGTGCGCGCTGCGCATCAATGCCGCGCGCTACGCTGACGCCACCAACGACTGCAACAGCGCCGTGACACTGCGTCCGCGCCTCGGCGAGGCGCTGAACAATCTGGCATGGATCCACTTCAAGACCGGTGCCCACCGCGACGGCCTGACGTGGGCCGACCGCGCCGTCGAAGCCGCGCCCGAGAACGCCAATGCGTTCGATACGCGCGCGCACCTGCTGGAAGCGCTCGGTGAGCGCCAGCGCGCCATCGCCGATTATCGCGCCGCGCTGCGTATCGATCCGGCGCTGAAGGACTCCCGCGAAGGTCTCGTGCGGCTCGGCCAGACACCCTGACGCGGCGCATCGTGCCAGCGTGATCGTTCTGCACCAAACGGAGCGAGCCATGGCAACCACCATGGCCCGCACGCTTCGGCTCTTGCCCTGCGGACCGGACGGAAGCGCGGGGCACTTCGTCTCGACCCGTCAAGCTCTCAGTAGCAGGTCTGCTCGAGCGTCCAGCCGGAGATCTTGCAGGTTTCGCCACCCGCGCCGTAGCTGCACACGCGCTTCGGCAGACGCTTGTACGAGCAGTAGTAGCCGGTGCCGGTGTGGCCCTCGTAGCCGTGCATCGGCCGGTCGAAATCATACTGCTGGGTGTAGATGCCCTTGCCGCCGCGGCGGGCCTCGGCATCGCTGGCGACGAACATGGACGACGCGCCGACGGCGAGGGCGAGGGCGGCGGTGAAGGCGGTGGCGACGATACGGGTCATTGGGGCTCTCCTCTTGTGCTGAACTGTCCGACCCGTCAGGGCCGCATCCGATGAGGTGAAGCTACGCGCTGCGGCGACCGTCGGCTGTCCCGCGCGGAACAGGGTGAAATTTTCTGCGCCCCGCCGCATCGGCCGGAGTGCGGCCCGGCCGACCGCGCCGCCCGCGCCGTGATGTCGGGCTTGATCGGCGGCGGGCGGCTTGCCAAAAATCCGCACATGCCCGGTACCGCTCCCCAGATCATACGCCCGTTCCGCTGGAACGTCGCCCGCCGCAACGAACTCGGCTCGCTGGTTTCAGGCCCGCTGCCGCGGACCTATCCGGGCTTCACGGATGGCCTCCGCCGCTGCACGGCGCTCGCGCTCGCGCGTTCCGGCGGCGGCACTCTGGTTTTCGTCGGCCGCTCGCTCGAATTGTGCTTCGACTACCTGAGCGGCCTCACCGCCGGCCTCGACACGCGCAGCGCTCCGCCGCTGAAGCTGTTGCAGGTGTCGCTCGGCTCGGTGCGTGACATCGCCCGTGAGGCCCAGGCCATGCCGGCGGAAACCGCGAGCCTGCTCGGCTATATGAGAAGCGAAGGCCTCGGCGCCGCCGACATCGAAGCGAACGAGCGTGGCGTCACCTTCATCGACGTGGTCTCGAGCGGCGCCACCTTCGGCGTGCTGACGCGGCTGCTGCACCTCGGCGCCCGGACCGACGCCGTGGACTGGCACGCCGTCGAGCGGCGCATCGGCTTCGTCGGCGTCGTCGAGGCGGGCAAGAACAGCCCCAACGCGTGGCGCTGGTGGCAACACGAGCCGTGGGTGGCGACGCTGAAGAAGCCGCGCATCAGCAACGTGTCGGTGCACGGCTGGTTGTGGGGATTCCTCGCCAACAACGACATCAAGACGACGCTGTCACATGGACCGTGGCGATGGGCCGATCCGCGCGCTGCCGAGCCGGTGCATGCCCCCGCCAACGTCGATGCCCTGCGCCTCGCGGTGGCACTCTACGATCTCGGTTCATCGCGCGAGGAGCGCCAGCGTTTCGCCGACGCACTGGCGCGGCTGCCCGAGATGCGCGAGGCATGGCTGCGCCGTCTCGTCGTGGCGTTGCGCCGCTCGGGCGGCGAGGCCGGCAGAGATCCGAACCGCCGCTGCCACGTAGACATCTGGTGAGCGGTTCGAAGGGGCAATCCATAGCGGCATGGCCAGCACGAGAGCGAGTGCAGCGAGCTTCCTGGCAGCCACCCTGGCCATGGCGTACGGGACGATTGCGCAGGCGTATGATCCCTTGGCGTTGCGCGCCGGTCCGGTGCTGACCATCTGTTATCCACCCTTTCTGGCGGTGATGATCCCGCTGCTGTTCGCGCTGCTCTCCGCTTTGCTGCTGTGGAGCGTGCTGCCATTCTGGGCGGCGGCGCTGGCGGGGATCGGCATCAGCGCGATGGCGTCGGGCAAATGGCTCAACAAGCTGGTCGTGCCATGGCTGCTGCGCTTTACCTATTATCACCACACGCTCGCCGCTGGCGGACCGGGCGACGCGCTGGACGCGCGGCTCGATGCCTTTGCCCGGCGCATAGCCGAGGAACTGGATGAACC
>CALFEM010000253.1 GCA_937950105.1 uncultured Alphaproteobacteria bacterium
CGGCACGCCGCTGATCCAGGGCTTCTACATCCTGCACGAAGGCCTGATCGGCGTCGCCGGTGAGCAGGGCCTGCAGGAGATCACCTACGCCGACGCGCTGAAGCCAGACAAACAGAAATCCTTCCAGGACCTGACCGGCGGCTGGCTCGGCATCACCGACAAGTACTGGGCGACGGCGCTGATCCCGGACCAGACGGTGCCGTATCGCGCCAACCTCGGTGGCAAGCCGAAGGGTGCCGGCGCCAGCGCGGAAACCTACCAGACAGACTTCCTCGCCAACGGCGTCTCGCTGGCCAACGGCCAGAGCCACGCCATCTCGACGCGCCTCTATGCCGGTGCCAAGAAGGTCGAACTGGTCGAAGGCTATCAGGACAAGCTCGGCATCAAGCAGTTCGACCTGATGATCGACTGGGGCTGGTTCTACTTCATCACCAAGCCGCTCTTCTATCTGCTCGACTGGCTCTACAAGATCCTCGGCAACTTCGGCCTCGCCATTCTCGCGACGACCGTGCTCGTCAAGGCGGCGTTCTTCCCGCTCGCCAACAAGAGCTACGAGTCGATGGCGAAGATGAAGAAGCTGCAGCCGCAGATGGAGCAGCTGCGCGAGCGCTACAAGGACGACAAGGCGCGCCAGCAGCAGGAGCTGATGGCGCTCTACCAGAAGGAAAAGATCAACCCGCTCGCGGGCTGCTTGCCGATCCTGTTGCAGATCCCCGTGTTCTTCGCGCTCTACAAGGTGCTGTTCGTGACCATCGACATGCGTCACGCGCCCTTCTACGGCTGGATCAAGGACCTCTCCGCGCCCGACCCGACCTCGCTGTTCAATCTGTTCGGCCTGCTGCCCTACTCGGTACCCATGTTCTTCGCCATTGGCGCCTGGCCGGTCATCATGGGCATCACCATGTGGGTCCAGATGCAGCTCAATCCGAAGCAGCCGGACCCGACGCAGCAGATGATCTTCAACTGGATGCCGGTGCTGTTCACGTTCCTGCTCGCGTCCTTTCCGGCCGGCCTCGTCATCTACTGGGCGTGGAACAACGTCCTCTCGATCGCACAGCAGAGCATGATCATGAAGCGCCAGGGCACCGAGATCCCTCTGAAGCAGAACCTGATCGCCACGTTCGCGCCGATCGCCAAGCTGTTCGGTGGCGGCGCCGGCAAGGCCAAGAAGTAGCCCGCGCAATCAACAGACGCTCTTCCCGAACGGTCATCCCGGCATTGATTGCCGGGATCCAGCCCACCGCCCGCACGACCTTGGTGTGGCTGGATCCCGGGGACGAGCCCCGGGATGACATGATTAGGACTGGAGCGACGCCATGACCGAGCAGGCCGCCTATTCCGACGACGAGATCGCGGCCGGGCGGCGCCTGTTCGAGCGGCCGTGGACGTTCGCCAAGGGCGTGCCGAGCCTCGAGTTCCTTCCCCCTGCCGAGCGCGTCGAGATCGCCTTTGCCGGCCGCTCCAATGTCGGCAAGTCGAGCCTCATCAACGCACTCGTGCGCCAGGGCGGCCTCGCCCGCACCTCCAACACGCCGGGGCGCACGCAGGAGCTGAACTTCTTCGTCACCGATGGGCTCGACGTCGCCGTCGTCGACATGCCGGGCTACGGCTTCGCCCGCGCGCCGAAGGACAAGGTCGACACCTGGACCGAGCTGGTGCGCGACTATCTGCGCGGCCGGCCGACACTCGCCCGCGTCTACCTGCTGATCGACAGCCGGCATGGCCTCAAGGCGGTCGACCTCGACATCCTGAAGCTGCTCGATACCGCCGCCGTGTCCTATCAGGTGGTGCTGACCAAGACCGACAAGATTCCCGAGAAGGCGCTTGCCGCGTTGCTCGAGGAAACGGCGCGGGCCCTGGTCAAGCACCCCGCCGCCTTTCCGCTGATCGTCGCGACCTCGTCGGAAAAAGGACGCGGCATCGACGAGCTGCGCGCCGCCATCGCCATCGTCCTTGCCGAGCGTGGCGTCACCCCCTGAGCGATACGCCGGCGACTGAATCGCTTCCGCGCGACGGGCGCGATCGCCCAAGAGGCAAAGCGCGTAGCGCTGCGTCGAGAGCGTGAATCGCTCCCGCAAACAAGACGCGGAACGATCGGAGCGCTTCTGGTTGCGCTGCCGATTCACGTTCCGCGCGACGGGCGCGATCGCTCAAGAGGCAAAGCGCGTAGCGCTGCGTCGAGAGCGTGAATCGCTCCCGCAAACAAGACGCGGAACGATCGGAGCGCTTCTTGTTGCGCTGCCGATTCACGTTCCGCGCGATAGAGCGCGGAACGATCGGAGCGCGGTCACTTCACGATCAGCTGCGCGAGGTTGGCGACCGCCTGCGGCAGGTCCTCGCCGAAACGTGCCAGCGCGCCACCGAGGATCGCCGCCACCGCCCAGCCGGCGACGCGCTTCATGGCGGCGCCGTAGTTGGTGCGCACCTGCACCTCGATGATCTGCTCCGGCAATTGCGTTTCAGCGGTCAGGCCATCGGTGCCCACCGTGCGCGCCGACACGACGAGTTGCAGCCGCCGCCGCCCCCGTGACTTCGGCGTCACCGTCCAGCGCCAGCTCGCGTAATCGTCGCTCATCAGGCCGTGTACGCGGTCGATCCACTGCGTCTCCGGCGACGACGTCTCGATGAAGAAGCCGCCATCGGGCGCGCGCAGCTTCACCGACATGGCCTTGGTCACGACCAGCTCGTGGCGGTGGACGGCACCACCGCCCTGCATGCTTTCGGCAACCGCCTTCACGTCGGCCCGTGCGATGCGCACTTCGACCACCGACGGGATGGCCACCTTCATGGCGCGCGGGATGTTCTCGACCAGTTGACCGATCGCGACCGAAGCGGCCCGCGTGCCGGACCGGCCCTGAGCGGCGGCCTGTCCCGGCGCAGTGGCAGGTGCAGCGGCCACGGGCGGCTGGGCCATCGCGGCGCGGGGCGAAGCCGCGACAGGCGCAGGTGACGGAGCCTGCTGCGGCTGGTGGTAGGGCGGCTCGCCACGCGGCGGCATGGGAGCCGCACCGGGTGCCGCTGTCGGCGCGCCCGATGGAGCCGGCG
>CALFEM010000254.1 GCA_937950105.1 uncultured Alphaproteobacteria bacterium
AGGATCGGTTCCCCGGGGCAGGGCCAGCGAGGCTGACGGAAGGCCGTCTCTCGACGAATTGCGCTCTCGCCGCCGGATGATGCTCTACGCCGCGTGTCCGTTGGCGGCCATGTAGCGGGCCACCACCGCTTCGGGACCCGGCATCTGTCCGCCCCCGGATTGATAGAGGTCGAGCACGATGCGGGCCAGCTCGCTGCGGGCGAGCATCTGCTGTTCTTCGTCGGCGAACGTCATCAACTTCGAAAGCTGTCCCCACGCCTGATCAAAGTCGGCTCCGAGCGCCGCGACGCCGTCGGATTCGACGGCAAAGCTGCGCAGATCCTGTTTCATTACGTTTCCTTCGCGTGTTGTCGAGGGTACGAAGCCGCAAACGTAACCCTAGTTGGGCACTCAGAAAATCCGCCTTCTGCTTGAATGCATGCCTTGCTGCGCTTAACTAACTTTGCGCAAGATACTCACTCCACTCATCTCGCAGACGGATCGAGGACGAAGGCCATGTCTGGGCTTGCGCGCGAAACGCGCCTTCAGATCATGCTTGAGGAATCGGAGCTGGCGGCCATCGACGAGTGGCGGTTCAAGCACCACATGCCGAGCCGCGCGGCTGCCATCCGCCACCTGCTGCGGCTGGGGTTGAGCGTGGCGCAGGAGCGCGCCGATCCGGCCATGCGGTCTCAGGACTTCGGCGTGTTCGGTGCGGCAAACGGCCGGCCCGACGATGCAGGTTGAAGCGAAGACCGCCGCGTGATCCGACCGACCGCGGACGAGCGAAAACGGCGGGCGTGGAGAGAGCCACGGCCCGCCGAAGTATTCGCTGCCAAGCAAAGGTCGTTTCTGGTCGCGACGCTGCAGGGTGAGGGGACGTCGCTCGCTATTGCGGCTCGTCAGAGCCGTGAGACGGCGAGAACCTTCGCCGTCCTGTCGTCATTTGCCGTCGGAACCGCGTGCGGCTCCCGTTCCGGTGATAGGCTCAGGATGCGCGCGGCTCGAGGCCGTACTCCTGCATCTTGCGGTAGAGCGTCGAGCGGCCGATTTTCAGCTTCTTGGCCACTTCCGTCATGTGACCGCGATAGCGGCCGAGCGCGAGGCGGATCATGTCGGCCTCGATCTCTTCCAGCGGGCGGATGTCGCCATCAGCCGTCACGGCCGGGATGCCGAGCGCGCTGGCGCCGTCGCTCGGGCGCACCTCGATGGTCTGGGGAATGCGATCCTCGGCGCCGAGCAGCGCCGGTCCGGTGTAGGCCGGCTTCGACATCGGTGCGGGCGCCGGCGGAATGGTCGCCTCGAAGCCTTCGACGTGAGCGGCGATCTGCGGGAACTCGTCGACCGTCAGCTCGGAGCCGTCGGCGAGGACGACCGCACGGAACACCGCATTCTCGAGCTGGCGGACGTTGCCGGGCCACGCATAGGCCTTTAGCAGCGCCTGCGCCTGCGGCGCGATCGCCACGATGCGCTTGCCTTCCTCGGCCGAGAAGCGCGCGAGGAAATGGTTGGCAAGGTCGATGACATCCTCGGTGCGCTCCTTCAGCGGCGGCACCCAGATCGGGAAGACGTTGAGACGGTAGTAGAGATCCTCGCGGAACTTGCCGTCCTTGACGAGCTGGATCATGTCGCGGTTGGTCGCCGAGATGAGGCGGAAGTTGACCTTCACCGGACGCTTGGCGCCGACGGGATCGATCTCGCCCTCCTGCAGCGCGCGCAGCAGCTTCACCTGGGCTTCGAGCGGAAGTTCACCGACCTCGTCGAGGAACAGCGTGCCGCCGTCGGCCTCCTGGAACTTGCCGATGCGCTTGTCGGTGGCGCCGGTGAACGAGCCCTTCTCGTGGCCGAACAGGATCGACTCGACGAGGTTCTCGGGGATGGCGCCGCAGTTGACGGTGATGAAGGGTTTGCCGGCGCGCTCGCTCTCGCCCTGGATGGCGCGCGCGATCAGCTCCTTGCCGACGCCCGATTCGCCTTCGATGAGCACGGGAATGTGCGACGCGGCAGCGCGGCGACCGAGTGCGATGACGCGGTGCATGCCGTCGCCGCGCACGATCAGGTCGTTGAATGTGAGCGTGCCCTCGTTGCGCTTCTTGATGCGGTTGATCTCACCCGCCAGCGCTTCGATCTTCAGCGCGCTTTTGATCGAGACTTCGAGGCGTTCGGGGCTTGCCGGCTTGACGACGAAGTCGACGGCACCGGCGCGCATGGCGTTGATGGCGGCGTCGATGGAGCCGTTGGCGGTCTGCACGATGATCGGCGGAATGCCGGTCTTGCCGGCGAGCTTGTCGAGCACGGCCATGCCGTCCATGCCGGGCATGACGAGGTCGAGCAGCACGAGGGAGATGTCGTCGCGCTCGGAGCCTTCGAGCATCATCACCGCGCTCTCGCCCGAGCCGGTGGTCTTGGTCTCGAAGCCCATCCGCTTGATGGTCTCTTCGAGAATGCGGCGCTGGGCCGGATCGTCATCGACGATGAGTACGCGCTTGGCCATATGGCACTCGACACTTTCACGCTACAGGACACGACATTCGGCACGACGCCCGGGTTTGATCCGGATAGGTACAGCGATCGACCGAACACAAACTCAACAGCGTCGAGACTGCCCGACTTCGGTAAACAAGCCGTTGAGAGTTTCACCACGTTGACGCTTTTTGTTGCTGATGGCGCCGAGGCGTCTCGCGGCGGGACAACGACGGGGACGATGCCGCGCGTTGCTCAATCGCCGCCACAGCCACCGCCGCCGTCGCCACCATCGCCGCCGCCACCATCGCCGTCGCCCAGGCCGTCGGTGCCGCCGTCATATGAGGTGGACGAGAATTCGCCGCCACATTGGCCGACGCTGACGCCCATCGAGGTCCCGTCTTCGCGAATGGTGCGGCAGTCGGGCGTGTACCTGTAGCCGCCCGGGATGTTCAGCGCCGCATCGAGCGCGAACAGCAGCGGCAGCGACTTCGGCGCACGCGGGTCGATGCCCTCTTCCTTGCAGCACTGCCACCAGACGCGGCGCAGCCCCTCGTTGGTCTGCTTCTGTCCGTGGCGGAGGACGACCGCGGGCGTGTGGTGCAGGAAACGGCCGAACGCCTTGCCGCAGAAGGCGTCGTAGGCTCGCGTGTAGAGAATGAACTCGTGCCAGAGATCGTCGGCCGCCTGCGACGGCATCGCGACCTAGCGGCGACCGCCCTTGAGGTAGGCGCGGAAGAATTGCCTCAAGCCATGCTCGATGCGGGCGATGTCGGTGGGGGGAAGTGTCGGGTGGTGGCGCTGCAGGCGAGAGAT
>CALFEM010000255.1 GCA_937950105.1 uncultured Alphaproteobacteria bacterium
GACCTCAACGTCATCCCCGACGACATCGCGCTCAGGCGCAAGCACGTGCTGGTCGCCGACATGGAGAGCACCATCATCGAGCAGGAGATGCTCGACGAGCTCGGCGACCTCATCGGCAAGCGCGACGTGATCGAGGACATCACCGCGCGCGCCATGCGCGGCGAACTCGACTTCGAGAGCGCGCTGAAGGAGCGCGTCGCCATGCTCGCCGGCCTCGATGCGCGCGTGCTCGACGAAGTGGCCGAGCGCATCACGCTGATGCCCGGCGCCGAGGCGCTGATCCGCACCATGTCCGCGCATGGCGCGTACTGCGCGCTCGTCTCCGGCGGCTTCACGGTCTTCACGCAGCGCATCGCCGAGCGGCTCGGCTTCGACGAGCATCAGGCCAATACGCTGGAAATCATCGACGGCAGGCTGACCGGCCGCGTCGTGCCGCCGATCCTCGGCCGGGAGGCGAAACTCGACGCACTGCGTCGCATCGCGTCCGAGCGCGGCGTCGACATGGTGCTGACGCTCGCCGTCGGTGACGGCGCCAACGATCTCGACATGCTGCGCGAGGCCGGACTCGGCGTCGCCTTCCGCGCCAAGCCGAAGGTACGCGAGGCGGTCGCGGCGCTCGACAACGGCGCCGTCATAACGCATGGCGACCTCACCGCTCTCCTTTACCTGCAGGCTTACAGCCAGGCCGATTTCGCCTAGAGCGCTATCCGATCAGACAGAACCGCTCGCGGTTCACTGATCGGATGAAAGCGCTCTAGCTTTAAGCTGCTAGAGCATCTTTATCCGACCGCTGAATCGCCGAAGGCGATTCCGTGCGATCGGATGATGCTCTCGTCCTGAGCAGAGGCGCAGAGTCTTTCGTGCATCAGCGGCGGGTACCACTTTGCCACTCGACGAGTGCCGCGCGAATCGGCAGGATTTCGCTCGGTTGACGCCCCTGCCCGACGGCGCAGCGTCAATGCATCTTTTGCCGCAGTTCCGCGTTCCTCCACAGTCGAGCCCTGCAGGAAGGCGATTGCGCATGAAGACCAAGCTTCTCGGTGCAGCACTGCTGACCATCGCCGGCTTTGCGGTTGCAGATTTCGCACGCGGCGCCGCGGCCACGTTCGCCACCTACCTCGCCAGCAACGCCGTGCAGCGCTCGACGCCGGTCACAGCCAGCGCCAGTGCGATACCGCTGCCGGGCCGCGCGCATGTGCACCGCGCCGCGCTCGTCACGGTCGAGAACTGAACTCACCGATCCGGTCGACGCATGATCGACACGGGCTGATCTACGAACGCGCGAACAGGCGATGCCAGAGTTGCCTCGCTCTCTGCCGCGCCTCTCCCATCATCGCCTGCACTCGTGGCCGCAGCCGCTCCATAAGTCGGCGCGCCATTTGTTTCGCGCGGTTCTTGACCATCCGTCCGTAACGCCACACGAACGACGCGCGGATTTTCGCGAACAGCGCCTCCTTCCACGGCATGAACCGGTTGTAGAGACGCGCAAACCATCCGAGCCGCATCAGCGCCGGCCGCGTCAGCATGAATATCCGGGCGACGAGCGCGGTGCTCGTCACTTTCGCCACCGCCAGAAGCCCGCCCGCGGCGAGGATCTGCCCTTTCGACAGCAGCCACAGTCCGATGATCTTCACCGGCAGAAGGATCAGGCTCGGAGCGGCGAAGACGACGAGCGCCGCATAGGGCGGTAACCGCGCAATGCCCGCCTCGATGCGCGCGACGATGCGGAACCTCGCGAGCCAGCCGAGTGCCGCCATCAGCGGCCGCCAGCCCCATTCCTCGAACAGCAGCACCAGTGCGAGGACAACGCTGACCGCGCCCTCGACGGCCGAGCGCACCCATCGCAGCACTGCCGTCAGCGAGGTTCTCAGCACGTTGGACCTCCGTGTGGTGGCCGTCTCCGCTGCAGCGCCACCTCCCGCGATGCCTCAGCTCCGCGCGTCACGCTTCACTCCGGGCGACACGACCCCGGCGATCTCGGCGGCTTCGAGCGCCTGCGCCAGTTCCTCGCGCGCCTTCTCCGCCTGCCGCTGCCGGTTCCACAGCGAGGCATAGAGGCCGTTCTTCGCGATCAGCTCGGCGTGCGTGCCCTGCTCGACAAGGCGGCCGGCCTCCAGCACCAGGATGTTGTCGGCGTGCACGATGGTCGACAAACGATGCGCGATGACGAGAGTCGTACGATTGCGCGCGACACGGTCGAGCGCATCCTGGATCTCTTTCTCGGTGTGACTGTCGAGCGCACTCGTCGCCTCGTCGAGCATAAGGATAGGCGGCCCCTTGAGAATGGTGCGGGCGATGGCGACGCGCTGCTTCTCGCCACCCGAGAGCTTCAGTCCGCGCTCACCCACCATGGTCTGGTATCCCTGCGGCAGCGTGGCGATGAAATCGTCGATCTGAGCCAGCTTCGCCGCCGCGCGCACGTCGTCGTCACTCGCATCCGGACGGCCGTAGCGGATGTTGTAGAGGATGGTGTCGTTGAACAGCACGGTGTCCTGCGGCACCACGCCGATCGCCGCGCGCAACGAGCGCTGCGTCACGTCGCTGATGTCCTGGCCGTCGATGGTCACGCAGCCGGACTGGATGTCGTAGAAGCGGAACAGGATGCGGCTGATGGTGGATTTGCCGGCGCCCGAAGGCCCGACGATCGCCACCATCTTGCCGGCCGGAACCTCAAACGAGACGTCCTTCAGGATCGCCCGCTCCGGATCGTAGGCGAACGACACGTTCTCGAAGCGGATCGCGGCGCGCTCGACCGCGAGCGGCCTGGCACCGGGCTTGTCCTCGACCTCCGGCGGCTCGCCTATCAGCTGGAACATGGTCTCGAGATCGACCAGTCCCTGCTTGATCTCGCGATACACCATGCCCATGAAGTTCAGCGGCTGGTAGAGCTGGATCATCATGGCGTTGACCAGCACGAAGTCGCCGACCGAGTGCGTGCCGGCCATGACGCCGCGCGCGGCGAGCAGCATGGTCGCGGTCATGCCGAGCGTGAAGATCGCCGACTGGCCCGAGTTGAGCACGCCGAGCGAATAGTAGGTGCGGATCGACGCCGCCTCGTAGCGCGCCATCGAGGCGTCGAAGCGCTTCGCCTCGAGACCTTCGTTGCCGAAGTACTTGACCGTCTCGAAGTTCAACAGGCTGTCGATGGCCTTGGTGTTGGCGTCGTTGTCGCTCTCGTTCATCTCGCGGCGGATGGCGATGCGCCACTCCGAGGCCGCGAACGTGAACCACATGTAGAGCGCGACGGTCACGTACACGATCGCCACGTAGATCCAGTCGAAGTAGTAGAGCAGCAGCCCCGTCATCAGCGCGAGTTCGAGGATGGTCGGCGCGAGCTGCAGGATGCCCATGCGCAGGATCAGCTCGACGCCGCGGCTGCCCCGCTCGATGACGCGCGACAGCCCGCCCGTGCGCCGCTCGAGATGGAAGCGAAGCGAGAGCTGGTGCAGATGGCGGAAGGTGCGATTGTTCAACTCGCGCGCCGCATGCTGGCCGACCTTGGTGAACAGCACGTCGCGGATCTGGTTCAGCACCATCATCAGCACGCGGCCGGCGCCGTAGGCGCCGATCAGGCCCATGGCCCCGAAGGCCAGCAGACGCGCGGGCTCGCCGTTGGCCGGAGCGTTCTCCGTCAGCCAGTCGGTCGCTTCCTTGAAGACCACCGGAATGAAGACGGTGACGACCTTGGCCAGCGCCAGCACGAGGAACGCGAGCACCACCTGCGAGCGAAGGTCCGGCCGCCCCGCCGGCCACACGAATGGCAGCAGGCCACGAAACACGGTCCAGTGATCGGACTTCGCCTTCCCGTCGCGGCTGCGCTGCGGGCCGAGGGCAGACCCGGCATCCGATCGGCTATGGCCCTTCATCTCACCTCGTGGCGCGCGTGGCGCTCGTCTCGAAGCCCACGCCAATCGCGCGCGAGTCGTGCTGCGGTCTTATCGCAAGTGCCGGTGCAGACGCCAGTGCCGCCCGCGCGGGCAGGAGCATCAGATCTCAGCGGCGGCGGCGCGGCAGATGCAGGCGCTGGCACGGGAAAATCAGGTCCGGATCAGCAATCCGTCCCGGGTTGGCGCGCACGATGATCGGGTAAAGATAGCCGAGGCGATAATGCCGCTCCGATATGCGCCAGAGGTTGTCGCCCGAGGCGACCGTGTAGGTGCCCGGCGGCCTGACGCGGCGACCCGCCTTGCGCCAGCAGCGCGCGTTGGGGTGAGCCGAGCGATCGTCGCGGCTTGGCCGCACCGCTTCGTCCGGATCGTCGCGCGATCCCTCGTCGCCGACCTCAGCCTCTGCCGACCGGCGCGCGGCCTCGCTGCGGCTGGCTGCTTCCCACCCGGTTTCGCGCTCGCCGGGCGCCCGCGGCACGGCCGGCGGACGCCGCGCCACGTCGCCATGATCACCCGCCTGCGGACGCTGCGCCAGATCGGAAGAGCGTCGTGTAGGGAAAGAGTGTAGATCTCGGTGGT
>CALFEM010000256.1 GCA_937950105.1 uncultured Alphaproteobacteria bacterium
GGCAGCGATCAGCGAGCTGAAGCCCGGCCAGCAGCGCTACACGCAGTTGCTCAACGAAGACGGCGGCATCATCGACGACCTGATGGTGACGCGGCCCTCGCCCGAAACCGATCCCGGCGTGCTGAAGCTCGTCGTCAATGCCTCGCGCAAGGACATCGATTACGCGGTCATCGAGGCATTGACCCGCGACTACAAATCCGTGCTGCTGGTGCCGAACCGCACCAAGGCGCTGCTCGCGCTGCAAGGACCGATGGCCGCTGCCGTGCTCGCGACCTTCGCGCCTGCCGCCGCCGATCTCGACTTCATGACGGCGGCGCGCATGGACATCGGCGGCATTCCCGCATTCGTCTCGCGCTCCGGCTACACAGGCGAGGACGGCTACGAGATCTCCGTGCTCGAAGCCGATGTGGTGGCGCTGTGGCGACGGCTGCTGAGCGACGAGCGCGTCGCGCCCATCGGGCTCGGCGCGCGCGATTCTCTCCGCCTCGAAGCCGGGCTCTCGCTCTATGGCCACGAACTCGACGGGACCATTTCGCCGGTCGAGGCCGCGCTGACGTGGAGCATCCAGAAGCGCCGCCGCGAGCAGGGTGGCTTTCCGGGCGCCGCGCGCATCCAGCGTGAATTGCGCGATGGAACGAGCCGCGTGCGCGTCGGCATACGTCCGGAGGGCAAGGCGCCCGCGCGCGATGGCACCGAGATCCTGTCATCGAGCGGCGAGAAGATCGGCATCGTCACATCCGGCGGCTTCGGGCCGAGCGTCAACGCGCCGGTCGCCATGGGCTACGTCTCGCGCGAGCACGCGAGCCCCGGCACGCCGTTGCAATTGATGGTGCGCGGAAAGCCGCTGCCCGCGAGCGTGGTGGCGCTGCCGTTCGTTCCGAACCGCTTCGCCCGCAAACCCAAAAGCTGATCCCTTTTTCACTACTCCCTCATCCCTTCTCCTGCCCGCAGCGGCTAGCCAAACAGAGGAAACACACTCATGGCACTGGAGCGTTTCACCAAGGATCACGAGTACGTCCGCATCGACGGCGACGTCGCCACCATCGGCATCACCACGCACGCACAGGACGCGCTCGGCGATATCGTGTTCGTCGAGTTGCCCGAGATCGGCCGTAAGGTGGCCGCAGGCGAAGCGATCGCCGTGGTCGAGAGCGTCAAGGCGGCGAGCGACGTGTTTGCGCCGCTGGCCGGTGAAGTGGTCGAGGTCAACGGCGAACTGCCCGACGCCACCGCGCTGGTGAACGAGGACGCCGAGGGCAAGGCGTGGTTCTTCAAGCTTCGCGTCGCCAATGCTGCCGACGCCGAAGCCCTGCTCGATCGCGCCGCCTACGATGCCTTCGTCGCTGAAACCGCGTGAGAGCAAGACCATGAGCGAGCACAAGGCCACCGTCCTCTGGGAGCGCGGCGAGCAGCACTTCCTCGACAAGAAATATTCGCGTGCCCACGTCTGGCGCTTCGACGACGGCTGCGAGGTGCCGGGGTCCTGCCCGCCTTCGAAGTTGATTCCGGTGCCATTGGCGAAGCCCGACGCGGTCGATCCCGAGGAGGGCCTGATCGCATCGCTGTCGGCGTGTCACATGCTGTTCTTCCTCGCCTTCGCCGCGCGCGACGGCTACCGCGTCGATGCCTACGCCGACGAAGCAAGCGGTATGCTCGGCAAGAACGAGCGCGGCAAGACGTACATGGAGCGCATCACGCTGCGCCCCGCCGTGACGTTCTCGGGCGACAAGAAGCCGACGGCCGAGCAGGTCGATATCCTGCACCACCGCGCGCACGAGGAATGCTTCATCGCCAACACCATCCGCTCGACGATTACGATCGAGCCGCCTGCGCCGACGTTCGTTTGAGGTGACGCCATGCGCTATCTGCCCTTGACCGCCGAGGACCGCGCTGCGATGCGCACCAAGATCGGCATCTCCAATGTCGATCAACTGTTCGCGGCCGTCCCGAAAGACAAACTGCTGGCGGCGCTTCCCGATCTGCCGAAGCACCGCAGCGAGCTGGAGGTCGAGCGCGAGATGAACGCGCTTGCGCGCGTCAATCTCGATGCCGGATCGCGGCCGTTCTTCATCGGCGCCGGGGCATATCGCCATCATGTACCGGCGAGCGTCGATCACCTGATTCAGCGCTCCGAGTTCCTGACCAGCTACACGCCGTATCAGCCGGAGATCACCCAGGGCACGCTGCAGATTCTGTTCGAGTTCCAGACGCAGGTGGCGAACTTGCTCGGCATGGATGTCGCCAACGCCTCCATGTACGACGGCTCGACCGGCACCGCCGAAGCCGTGCTGATGGCGCATCGCGTGACGCGGCGCAAGAAGGCAGTCGTTTCCGGCGGCTTGCATCCGCAGTACCGCGAAGTGGTGGCGACGCTCTCGCATCACGGCGGTTCGGTGGTGACGGCGCTGCCCGCCGACCCGATGGGCACCGAGGACATCATCGCGGCGATCGATAGCGACACCAGCTGCGTCGTCGTGCAGTACCCGAGCTTCTACGGGCACATCCGCGATCTTTCCGACATTGCCGCGGCCGCACACGCGAAGGGCGCGTTGCTGATCGTCGCGGTGACCGAAGTCGTCGCACTCGGTGCTATCAAGTCACCGGGCGAGATGGGCGCCGACATCGTCGCGGCGGAAGGCCAGTCGATCGGCAACGGCCTCAACTTCGGCGGTCCCTACGTAGGTCTCTTCGCGTGCCGTTCCAAGCACGTGCGCCAGATGCCGGGGCGTCTGTGCGGCGAGACGGTGGACGCCGAGGGCAAGCGCGGCTTCGTGCTGACGCTGTCGACGCGCGAGCAGCACATCCGCCGTGAGAAGGCGACGTCCAACATCTGCACCAACTCCG
>CALFEM010000257.1 GCA_937950105.1 uncultured Alphaproteobacteria bacterium
AGCCGCTGATGAAGAAGACGCCGGTGAGTGCCGCGAGACCGGTCGCGCCGAGTGCGGAAACCGCCAGCATCAATCCCGTCAGCATCGAGGGGACGCGGCGGCCGGCGGCGAAGTAGTCGAGCGACTGCGAGGTCGCGGAGGCGAGCCCGATGACCACGTAGAGCAGCATCGGTCCGGCCAGCATGAGCCAGCGCAGATACAAGTCGGAGACGCCGAGCTGCTCGAAGATGGCGGCGAGGAAGAACATCGCCGCAAGCGCGCTGGCGATGATGCCGAAGTAGGTGCCGAGCCGCGGGTTGACGAGGCGCGTGCGGGTCGTGAACGTCATCGGGCTGCCTGGATGATGGATCTGCAAAGGGGTCGGCGTGGTCGCGCACGGTGCCTCCGCTCGAGTTGCGGAGGCTCGAGTGTCGCGCGGTCAGTCGTCCTCGTGCGCGCCGTGCCAGTGATCGATGGCGTCCTGGCGGTTGACGAAGCTCGCCACGGTCGCGACGGCGATGACGAAGATACCGTGCGCGGTGATGAGGAAGCCGATCGGAAAGCCGAGGAAGCGCTCCGAATTGAGCGGTTCGCTGTAAAGCGGCAGCAACGTGATGACCAGCAGGAACGGCACGAGGCTCGCGATCATCTGCCACTTCGTGTGGCGCCAGTAGGGCTTGCGTTCCTTGCGTTCGATCATGCGTCCCTCCCTCGAGTCCCCGTGCCGCGGCCCCATTCGAGAGGCGTCCGCCCTGTCGCCGATGAAACCCGCGCCGGCCTGTCGCGCTATCGCTCGTCGCCCCGCCACCACGCGCACGAGATTGTCCCCACGTTACACCAAACCTTGCGGAGGAGCGCACTTGCCGGCGGTGGTCTGGTGGTATGCCTTGGCAACCAGCTCTGAGGTTGCAAGTCCGTTAACCGATGGCGTCAAGATTGGATGCTCGAAACGCGGGTTGCCCTATTGCTTAAATCGCGATCTGTGTCAGAACTGCGACGCTGAGCCGCAACCCGAGTCACGGGCGCGCGTATGCGTGCTGCGGCCGCACGGTGGACGACGCCGAGGCGGAGCGCCACTGGCCCGGAACGTGAGCTGGAGGAAACATGCTCTCGTATCGCATCGTCATCGTCGACGATCATCCATTGTTCCGAGGTGCGTTGAACCAGGCGCTGTCTGCCTCGCTCGACTCGGCCGAGATCGTGGAGGCGGGCTCGCTCGACGAGCTGACGACGAAGCTGACGAACGGTCTCGAGGTCGATCTGATCCTGCTCGATCTCTCGATGCCGGGCGTTCAGGGTATCTCGGGTCTCGTGTTCCTGCGCGGGCAGTACCCCGAGATCCCGGTGGTGATCGTTTCCGCCAACGACGATCCCACGACCATCCGCCGCTGCATGGAGTGCGGCGCTTCGGGCTTCGTGCCGAAGTCGCAGCCGGTCGATCGCATCCGTCAGGCGGTGCGCAGCGTGCTCGACGGCAACGTGTGGACACCGCCGGACATCGTGCTCTCCGCGGGTGGCGGCGACGACGATACCAGCGATCTTCTGGTTCGCCTGTCGTCGTTGACGCCGCAGCAGGTGCGCGTGCTGATGATGCTCGGCGAGGGGCTTCTCAACAAGCAGATCGCATACAAGCTCGGTGTGTCGGAGGCGACCATCAAGGCCCACGTGTCGGCGATCCTGCAGAAGCTCGGCGTCGACAGCCGCACGCAGGCGGTCATCGCCGTCAACAAGATCGACAACGGCGCCTGGATGAAGATCGCGAACTAGGGATCAGGTTTCAGGGACCAGGTTCCAGGCGGCATTCGCGCGCGGGCGTGAATCGGCGGCGCGATTTTTGTTGGCACTGCCGATTGATGCCCTCGCGGAGGGCTCGGGCGATCGGAGTGCGCGCGCCCCCGATCGTCTCGCGCTCTTTCACGCGCGACGTGAATCGGCGGCGCGATTTTTGGTGGCACTGCCGATTGACGCCCTCGCGAAGGGGCTCGGGCGATCGGAGTGCGCGCGCCCCGATCGTCGCGCGTTCTTTCACGCGCGACGTGAATCGGCGGCGCCACTTGAAGTCACGCGACTATTCAGCGGCTTGCCGCGAGATCGCGATCTTCGAAAGGATAGCGCGCAAGGCGCCGGCCTTCAGCGGTTTTCGCAACAGCGGGATGTCGTAGGCGCGCACTTCGCGCTGCACCTCGAGGCTGTGATCGGCGGTGATGAGGACCGCCGGTACCTGCAAGGCCATGTCCTTGCGGATGCGCACGACGGCGTCGATGCCGGTGCCGCTGTCGAGATGATAATCGGCCAGGATGATGTCGGGCAGCTGCGCACTGCCGGCCAGCACGTCGAGGGCTTCGGTGGCGCTGGCGGCGGTGCGCACGTGGCAGCCCCAGCCGGCGAGCAGCGTCTCCATCCCGGCGAGCACGGCCGGCTCGTTGTCGATGCACAGCACGGAGCAGCCCGCCAGATTGCCCGGAACGGGGGCCGCGGCTGCGGCCGGCGCCGCGATCCGGCGCGGCTCGGCGCGCGGAATGCGGACGGCGAAGGTGGAGCCGCGCAAGGGTCGTGAAACGAGCTCGATTGGATGCTCGAGGATGCGGCAGATGCGCTCGACGATCGACAGGCCGAGACCGAGGCCGCGCACGTTGCTGCCCGGTCCTTCGAGGCGCTGGAACTCCTTGAAGATGACGGTGCGCTTGTCCTCGGGAATGCCGGGGCCGGTGTCGAGGACCTGCACGACGATGGTATCGCCGCAGGCGCGCGCGCCGAGCAGCACACCGCCGGTGCGCGTGTACTTGATGCCATTGGAGACGAGGTTCTGGAGCACGCGGCGGAGCAGGCGGCGGTCGGAGCGCACCCACAGCGTCGACGGGAATACGCGCAGCTCCAGCCCCTTCTCGCGAGCCATGGGCTCGAACTCGAGCTTCAGCTGCGCGAACACTTCGGCAAGCGGGAACTCGCTCGGTTCCGGTTCGAGGCGGCCGGCGTCCATGCGCGAAATCTCGATCAGCGTCGAAAAGATCTCTTCGACCGCGGATAGCGAGGCATCGACGTTCTGCGCGAGGGTCAGGTCCTTCGTCTCGAGCGGCCGCTCGACGAGGCTGGTCGCGTAGAGACGCGCGGCGTTGAGCGGCTGCAGGATGTCGTGGCTCGCCGCGGCCAGGAACCGGGTCTTGTCGAGGTTGGCCTGGTCGGCCTTCGATTTGGCGACCGCGAGCGCGGCGTTCACTTCGAGCAATTCGGCTGTGCGCTCGCGCACGCGCCTTTCGAGCGATTCATTGGCGCGGGCGAGCGCGTTGGCGGCGGCGACGCGGTCGGTGATGTCGGAGAAGGTGGTGACGATGCCGCCCTGCGGCATGGCGCTGGTGCGGATCTCGATCTGGCGGCGGCCGTCGAGAATGCGCTCCTGGAACGTCTCCTTCTTCACCGCGAGGCGGTAGATGCGGCTCTCGACGAGGCGGTCGATGTCGCCCGGGCCGAAGTCGCCGCGCTCGGCGCAGACGCGCAGGATGCGTTCGAGTGGTGTGCCGACGCGGCCGATGTCGGACGGCAGGTCGAGCAGATCGCGGAACTGGCGGTTCCAGCAGATCAGCCGCATTTCCTTGTCGAACACCGAAAGGCCGTGACGCACCTGATCGAGCGCCGACTGCAGCAGGTCGCGGTTGTACTGCAGCGCTTCGGAGGCATCGTCGAGCAGACGCATGGCCGACTGGCTGGAGACGCTGCCGCGCTTCAGAAGCAGAGAGAGAACGAGGCGCGCGGAGGCGGCGCCGATGGCGCTCGACAGCAGGTTTTCGGCGAAGCGCACCGCGGGGATGTCGGCTTCGGCATCCGGAGAGGCGATACTGTTGCGGCTGGCACGGTATTCCTGGAACGAGCGGGCGGCGCGGTCGGCTCCGAGATAGCGGCCGACGCAGCTCTCGAGTTCGGCCAGCGTCACGTTCGACCGCCACAGCTTGTAGGCCGGCATCGGAGCGCCGCGTGGTGGTTCGTCCTGCACGAACAGCTGCGCCTGCAGACGCTCGATCGGTACCGGCGCGCGCAGCAGCGACACGAACAGATAGGTGAGGACGTTGGCTGAAAGGCTCCACAGAACGCTGTGCGTCAGCGGCTCGAACTGCAGGAAGAACAGCGCCTGCGGCCTGAGCATGGTGATGCCGAACGGGCCGTCGAGCAGCACGTCCTGCGGCAGCCAGCCGGCCGAGACGACCAACGGCAGCACCAGCGTGTAGGCCCACATGCCGGTGCCGGCGAGCATGCCGGCGATGGCGCCGCGCGCGGTGCCCTTGCGCCAGATGAGTCCGAGGAAGAAGGCGGGAGCAAACTGCGCCACCGCGGCGAACGACATCAGACCGATCGCGGCGAGGCCGCGCGAGTGTCCGAGCGTGTGATAGACGAGGTAGCCGAGCAGCAGCAGGACGGCGATGGTGATGCGCCGGATCAGCATCAGCCGGCCGGCCATGTCGCGCGTCTGTGACGGGTCGGACGCGTCGCGGCGCAACAGCAGCGGCACGACGAGGCTGTTGCACACCATGATGGAAAGCGCGACCGACTCGACGATCACCATCGCCGTCGCCGCCGAGAGGCCGCCGACGAAAGCGACCAGCGCCAGCGCCGGGCTTTGGATCGCCATCGGCAGCGCCAGCATGTAGAAATCCGGATCGCGTGGCGTCTCCGAGAACGTCATCAGGCCGCTGGCAGCGATCGGCACCACGAACAGGTTGATGAGTACGAGGTAGAGCGGGAACAGCCACGCCGCGCGCTTCAGTTCTTCATCGCTCTTGTTCTCGACGATGGCGACGTGGAACTGCCGCGGCAGCAGCAGGATCGCCGAGAAGCTCAGCATCGTCACGGTCAGCCAGGTGCCGCCGTTGAGGCCCTGACCGAAGCGCTCGAGCACGTTCGGGCTCTCAGCCAGACGGGCGGCGAACGCGCCGACGCCGCCGAACAGCGTGTAGATCACCGCGACGCCGACGGCGATGAAGGCGAACAGCTTGACGACGCTCTCGGCGGCGACGGCGAGCATCAGGCCTTCCTGGCTTTCCGTCGCATCGACGTGGCGCGTGCCGAACAGCACGGCGAACAGCGCCAGCGCCAGCGTGATGAGGAAGGCCGTGTCGGCGAAGCCGAGGCCGAGCGGCTGCAAAACGCCATCGCGCATGACGGCGGCGCCCACCACGGTTTCGACCGATACCGAGATCGCCTTCAGCTGCAGCGCGATGTAGGGCATCAGCCCGAGCATGGCGACGACGGTGACCACGGCAGCGACCGCAAAACTCTTGCCGTAGCGTGCCGACATGAAGTCGGCGACCGACGTCAAGTTCTGGCTCTTGGCGATGCGTGCCACCTTGAGCAGCAGCGGCTGGCCAAGCAGGAACATCAGCATCGGGCCGATGTACACCGGCAGGAAATCGAACCCGGTGGTGGCGGCGAGGCCGACGCTGCCGAAGAATGTCCATGAGGTGCAATAGACCGCGAGGGACAGCGCGTAGACCATCGGCCGGCCGGTCGCCTGCGCCTTGGCGCGGCGCGCGCGCCGGTCGCCCACCCATGCCAGCGCGAAGAGCGCGCACAGGTAGAGCAGTGCTACGGCGACGATGACCCGGCCGTCGATCATGGGAGTCCGATTGAGAGGTCAAGGCCCGTCGCGGGCCGGTGCGAGGCTGGAGCGTGCAAGGCTCGAATTTGCCTCATGTCCGAGGCAATTGCCACCGTTGCGACGTGTCTGCGTTATCTGCCGGAAACGCCGGCCGCAGCGCGCTCCATTCATGCGCCGTAGCGGCATAATTCCATATCTCTTTCGTGAAAGCCCTCCGATTGTTCCTCTTGACGACTCCGCATAAGGTGCATTGCGACCGAGATGTGTGGGCGGAGCAATCGCGCGCGCCGGCGGTTCGTCTATTCGGTTGGGGAGCGGAGCGGAGCAAGGCTGGCCCGCGGCAAGAAGGGGAACACCTCATGGGCATGCTGCAAGAGTTCAAGGATTTCGCCGTCAAGGGCAACGTCGTCGACATGGCGGTCGGTATCATCATCGGCGGCGCCTTCGGCACCATCGTTAAGTCGCTGGTCGAGGACGTGATCATGCCGCCGATCGGCATGCTGCTCGGCGGCGTCGATTTCTCGGACATCAAGGTGCCTCTGAAGGCGGCGGCCGACGGCAAGGATGCCGTCACCATGAACATCGGCGCGTTCATCAACAACGTGATCAGCTTCCTGATCGTCGCCTGGGCCGTCTTCATGTTGGTCAAGGGCATCAATACGCTGAAGAAGCGCTTCGAGAAGGAGCAGGCTGCGCCGGCACCGGCCGGCCCCTCGTCGACAGATCTGCTGCTGATGGAAATCCGCGATACGCTGAAGACGAAGTGATCGCGTAGATCATTTGCGCGACGAAAGCCCCGCCGTGAGAAACGGCGGGGCTTTTTGCGTTTCACAAACGCGTTCCGTCAATGGTCACGAGCAGCTGCCGCCGCCGAGCACGCAGAATTTGGCGCAATGCGGGTGGCAGAGTTTGACAGCGCCGTTCGCGAACATGCCGCCGTCAGCTTGCGCGGCTTCCGCCAGGGTTGCACCCATTTCGAAGGCCTGATCGTAGGGCAGCAGCGTGCACGGCAGAACGACGGGGCGCGCGGCATCCTTGCGTTTCACGACCATGCGCGAATGCGCGCACATCATATCGTTCGGGCTCTTGTGCAGGATGCCCCAGCAGGCGGTGGTGATCTCGGGCACGTCCCGCTTGCCGTCCATTTCCGGAAACAGCACCAGCTCCGTGCGGTTTCCCGAATCGACGGCCCAGCCGCGCCGTGCGATCAGCGCCGCGTATCCTGCGCGCGCGTCGGCCTCGCTCTCGCCCCAGCAGGTGCGCCCGGCGATGGCGGTGCGGATGCCGCGGGCGGCGAGCCAGTCCATGCCCTCGGCCGTCTTGTCGAAGGTGCCGGCGCCGCGCTCCTTGTCGTGCAGCGCGCTGGTGTGATGATCGATGCTGACCCGCAGCGTGAGACGCGCGCCAAAAGCCTCGTGCAATGCTTCGAGCCCGCTGGCGACGCGCGGCCTGAGCATCGGCGCCATGGCGTTGGTGAGCACGAGCACCTCGAAGCCGCGCTGCAGGGCGGCGTCCATCATGGCGATGATCTCGCCGTTGAGGAACGGCTCGCCGCCGGTGAAGCCGATTTCGCGCGTGCCGAGCGCGCGCGCCTCCTCGAGCAGCGGGACGACCTCGGCGAGCGAGAGGTAGGCGAGGCGGTCGTTGCTCGGGCTCGATTCGATGTAGCAGTTGGCGCAGGTAATGTTGCAGAGTGAGCCTGTGTTGATCCAGAGCGTGTCGAGGGACACGAGGCCGACTTCGGCGCGCACCTCGCCCTTGAGCGTCCGGTCGGGATCGCGAAACTTGCCGGCGTTCGGATCCGCAGTCACGGCGGCGGTGTCGGCATGAAGCGTCGTCATGATCCCTCGTCGAGCAGCGCCGGCGGGCCGGCTCCCCGGTTTCATATAGCAACCGGTCGGCAGTGTTCCACCTGCGGAGGCGATCGACGGCTGCGCGGGCATCGCGCGGAGCTTTGCGCGGGGCCGCGCCATGTGCTAATCGAGCCGTCGGCCGCAGGCTTGCTCGATTGCCCTGCGTGCGGGTGTAGCTCAATGGTAGAGCAGAAGCTTCCCAAGCTTACGACGAGGGTTC
>CALFEM010000258.1 GCA_937950105.1 uncultured Alphaproteobacteria bacterium
TCGAGTTCGCCAAGCTGTTCCCGCTGATCGCCGGCAAGGCCGGGACGGGCTGGGAATTCCTGGGCCACACCTGGTCGGCGCTGGATCTGGCCGGTCTGCTGCTGTTCATCGGCGCCATGGGCAAGTCGGCGCAGTTCTTCCTGCACACTTGGCTGCCGGACGCCATGGAGGGCCCGACGCCGGTGTCGGCCCTGATCCACGCGGCCACCATGGTCACGGCGGGCGTCTTCATGGTCTGCCTGCTGTCGCCCCTGTATGAGCACGCGCCCGTCGCGTCGCAGTTCATCGCCATCATCGGCGGGATCACGGCCATCTTCGCCGCGACCGTCGGCATGATGCAGAACGACATCAAGCGGGTGATCGCCTATTCGACCTGTTCGCAGCTGGGCTACATGTTCTTTGCGGCGGGCGTCGGCGCCTATCAGCCCGCGATGTTCCACCTGTTCACGCACGCCTTCTTCAAGGCCCTGCTGTTCCTGGGCGCCGGTTCGGTGATCCACGGCATGCACCACGAGCAGGACATGCGGAAGATGGGCGGCCTGTGGAAGCTGCTGCCCGTCACCTATGCGACCATGATGATCGGCACCATCGCCATCACCGGCCTGGGCATGCCCGGCGTCGGCGGCTTCGCCGGCTTCTACTCCAAGGACTCCATCCTCGAGAGCGCCTATGCGGCGGCGACGACCGGCCATTCGGCTGCAGGCATGTTCGCCTTCTTCATCGGCATCTCTGCAGCCCTGCTGACGGCCTATTATTCCTGGCGTCTGGTGTTCATGACCTTCCACAACAAGCCGGTGTGGAAGGAAGAGGAGGGCGCGCACGCCCATCACGCGGACGATCACGCCTCGCACGCGCAGATCGAAACCCATTCCGAACCTCTGGACGGCGACGATCACGCGCATGACGACCATCACCATGGTCCGCTGAAGCCGCATGAAAGCCCGTGGGTCATGGTGCTGCCGCTGCTGGCGCTGTCGGTCGGCGCAGTGTTTGCGGGCATGATCTTCGCCCCGCACTTCATCGGCCATCATGAGACCGAGTTCTGGCGCGGCGCCATCTTCGTCGGCGGCGACAACCACGTCCTGCACGAAAGCCACAACGTCCCGACCTGGGTGAAGTGGGCGCCGCTGATCGTGACGCTGCTGGGCACGGCCATCGCCTACTGGCTGTATGTCGTGAAGGAAGGCGCGGCCAAGGAGATGGCCGACCGCAAGGGCCCGCTGTGGACCTTCCTCTACAACAAGTGGTTCTTCGATGAGCTGTACGACGCCGTCTTCGTGAAGGGGACCAAGGCGATCGGCGACTTCTTCTGGAAGATCGGCGACGTGAAGATCATCGACGGCCTCGGTCCGAACGGCGCGGCCTGGGCTTCGCTGAAGTCGGGCGGCTGGTTGTCCCGGTTCCAGTCCGGTTTCGTCTACTTCTATGCATTCGTGATGCTGATCGGCGTGGCTGCCTTCCTTGCCTTCGCCATCTTCACGTGGGGAGCCTGAGCCTCGTGCCTCACATTCTGAGCATCGTCACCTTCCTGCCGCTTCTCGGCGCGGCCGCGATCCTGGTCGCACGCCTGCTGAACAAGGGCGGTCAGGACGCCGCGGCCCCGGCCGCCCGCTGGATCGCCCTGGCCACCACCCTGGTGGTGCTGGCGGTGTCCGTCCTGCTGGTCGCGCAGTTCGATCCGTCGAACCCGGCCTATCAGTTCGTCGAGAACCACGCCTGGTTCGCGGGCGCGAGCTATCACCTGGGCGTCGACGGGGTCTCCATCCTGTTCGTCCTGCTGACGGCCTTCCTGCTGCCGATCTGCATCGTGGCCAGCTGGAAGTCGATCGAGACGCGCGTCGTCGAATACATGATCGCCTTCCTGATCCTGGAGACGCTGGTCATCGGGGTGTTCACCTCGCTGGACCTGTTCCTCTTCTACATCTTCTTCGAAGGCACCCTGGTGCCGATGTATCTGATCATCGGCATCTGGGGCGGCGCCAACCGCATCTATGCGGCCTACAAGTTCTTCCTCTACACCCTGCTCGGGTCGGTCCTGATGCTGCTGGCCATGCTGTGGATGGCGCACACGACGGGCACCACCAGCATTCCGGAACTGAAGCAGTACGCCTTCGACGCCTCGGTGCAGCCGATCCTGTGGCTGGCCTTCTTCGCCTCCTTCGCGGTGAAGATGCCGATGTGGCCGGTGCACACCTGGCTGCCCGACGCCCACGTTCAGGCGCCGACGGCCGGTTCGGTCATCCTGGCCGGCATCCTGCTGAAGCTCGGCGGCTACGGCTTCATCCTGTTCAACATTCCGATGTTCCCGCTGGCGTCGCAGATGTTCACGCCTCTGGTGCTGACGCTGTCGGTCATCGCCGTGGTCTACACCTCGCTGGTCGCCTTCCGTCAGACGGACATCAAGAAGCTGATCGCCTATTCGTCGGTCGCCCACATGGGCTACGTGACCATGGGCATCTTCACCTTCACGCAGCAGGGCGTCGACGGCGCCATCTTCCAGATGCTGTCGCACGGTCTCGTCTCGGCCGCGCTGTTCCTGTGCGTCGGCGTCGTCTACGACCGCCTGCACACGCGCGAGATCGCGGCCTACGGCGGCATCGCCGAGAACATGCCGATCTACGCCGCGATCTTCATGGTGTTCACCATGGCCAACGTCGGCCTGCCCGGCACCTCGGGCTTCGTCGGCGAGTTCCTGACGCTGCTCGGCGCCTTCCGCGCCAATACGTGGGTGGCGTTCCTCGCCACGTTCGGCGTGATCCTGTCGGCCGCCTACGCGCTCTACCTCTACCGCCGTGTCGTGTTCGGCGTTTTGGAGAAGCCGAGCCTCAAGGCGCTCAAGGACATGAACGCGCGCGAGATCGCCGTGCTGGCGCCGCTCGTCATCCTCACCATCCTGTTCGGCTTCTATCCGGCGCCCATCCTCGACGTGACGGCGACCTCGGTGAAGAAGCTCGTCACCAACTATGAGGCCGCGGTCCGCAAGGCCGAGATCGAGCGGCAGGGAAGCGAGGCCGCCAGGATTGCCGGCGCCGCTCTCGACACGTGGGAGGCCGCGCGATGAACGAGCTCATGAACTACGCGGCGCTGCCCGAGATCATCCTCGCGATCGGTGCCATGGTCCTGCTGATGCAGGGCGCCTTCGCCAGCGACAACCAGGAGACGGGCGCGGCAACCGGCTGGATGGCGATCGGCGTGCTGCTCGTCGCCGGCCTCGCCATGATGCTGCAACCGCCGGCCACGCAGACTCTGTTCGACGGCGCCTTCGTCGTCGACCGCTACACGCGCTTCATGAAGATGCTGGTGATCGCCGGCTCGGCGGGCGCGCTGCTGCTCGCCTTCGACAGCTTCGCGCGCCAGCAGATCATGAAGTTCGAGTATCCGGTGCTGGTGCTGCTCGCCACCACCGGCATGTTCATGATGATCTCGGCGAACGATCTCATCGCGCTCTACATCGGCCTCGAGCTGCAGAGCCTCGCGCTCTACGTGGTCGCCGCGTTCCGGCGCGACAACCTCCGCTCCAGCGAAGCCGGCCTCAAGTACTTCGTGCTCGGCGCGCTGTCGTCCGGCATGCTGCTCTACGGCGCCTCGCTGATCTACGGCTTCGCCGGTTCGACCAGCTTCCCGGTGATCGCCGCGGCGGCCAAGGCCAGCAACGTCGGCGTCGTCATCGGCCTCGTGTTCGTGCTGGTCGGCCTGGCCTTCAAGGTCTCGGCGGTGCCGTTCCACATGTGGACGCCGGACGTCTACGAGGGCGCGCCGACGCCGGTGACGGCGTTCTTCGCCGCCGCTCCCAAGGTCGCGGCGATGGCGCTGCTGGTGCGTTTCGTCATGGTCGCGTTCCCGACCATCTCGGCGCAGTGGCAGCAGATCATCGTGTTCGTCGCCATCGCCTCCATGCTCTTGGGTTCGTTCGCGGCCATCGGGCAGACCAACATCAAGCGGCTGATGGCGTACTCGTCGATCGGCCACGTCGGCTTCGCGCTGGTCGGCCTCGCCGCCAACAGCGAGGAGGGCGTGCAGGGCGTGCTCATCTACATGGCGATCTATCTCGTCATGACGCTCGGCACCTTCGCCTGCATCCTCGCCATGCGCCGCAAGGACGAGACGGTCGAGGAGATCTCGGAGCTGTCGGGCCTCGCGCAGACCAACCTGCCGATGGCGTTCGCGCTCGCCATGCTGATGTTCTCGCTCGCGGGCATCCCGCCGCTGGCCGGTTTCTGGGGCAAGTTCTACGTCATCGCCGCAGCGGTGAAGGCCAACATGACGACGCTGGCGGTGATCGCCGTGCTGGCGAGCGTGGTGGCGGCCTTCTATTACATCCGCATCGTGCTGGTGATGTTCGTCGAGGAGCCGAAGGAGAAGTTCCTCGCCGTCGAGGGCAAGGTCGCCGTCGTGATGGCGCTGGCGACCATCTTCGTGCTCGGCTTCATCGTCTATCCGGGACCGCTGGTGGAGGCCGCCGCCGCCGCTGCCAAGTCGCTGAGGCTCTGAGGCGTTGGACCAGTCCACGGCCCCGTCCGGCATCCGCTGGCGCGAACTCGCAGAGACTGATTCGACCAATGCCGAAGCCATGCGGGTCGCGCTTCAGGGTGAGCGCGGCCCGCTCTATATCCGCGCCGACCGCCAGAGCGCGGGCAAGGGCCGCTCGGGCCGCGCCTGGGAGACCTGCACGGGTAATCTCGCGCTGAGCCGTCTCGGGCCGCTCTCCTGCCCGCCGGCCGCCGTGCCGCAGCTGGCCCTGGTCGCCGGTCTCGCCGTGCACCGGGCCCTTGCCGAGCTGTTCGACGCCGGAGCCGGCGCCGATGCGCTGCGGCTCAAATGGCCGAACGACCTGCTGCTCGACCACGCCAAGGTGGCCGGCATCCTCGTCGAAAGCTCGGCGTTCGCGGGCGAGCGGGTCGCGGTCGTCGGCGTCGGCGTCAACATCGCCGAAGCCCCGGACGTGCCGGGCCGATCCACCACCGCGCTTGCCGGGCGCGTGGCGCAGACGCCGTCGCCGCGCCAACTCGCCGCACGGGTCGCCCGCCATCTGGAGGGGACGCTCGCCCAGTGGGACCACGGACGCGGCTTCGACCTGATCCGCGCCGGCTGGCTCGCTGCCGCCCTGCCGCTCGGCACGGCGCTTTCGATCAATACCGGGCAGGGGGTGGTCAGCGGCCGCTTCGCCGGGCTCGACGAGGGCGGCGCGCTGCGGCTCGACATCCCGGACCAAGGGCTGAAGACCTTCAGCTTTGGCGATGTGGCCTTGATCGGCGGCTGACGGCGTTGCACAAGGGCGCCATGAAAAAGGAAGAAAAGAAGAAAGCGCCCCCGGTCCGCCGCTCGCCTTCGACTGCCGACGAGCTGGTGCTCGCCGCGCTCGGCGGCCTCGGCGAAATCGGCATGAACTGCTACCTTTACGGTATCGGTCCCGCCAGGCAGCGCCAGTGGCTGATGGTCGACCTCGGCATCACGTTTCCGGAGGGCGAGTTCGATCCGGGCGTCGATGTCATTCTCCCGGACATCAAGTTCCTCGAGGGCCAGCACGGCGGGCTCGCCGGTATCCTGCTGACGCACGCGCACGAAGACCATATCGGCGCCGTCATCGATCTGGCGCCGCGGCTCAAGGCGCCGATCTATGCAACTCCGTTCACCGCCGGCATGCTGCGGGCGAAGCTCGCCGAGTACGGCGGCTCGGTGAAGCTGCCGATCAACGTCATCCCGCTCGGGGCGAGGAAGACCATCGGCCCGTTCGACGTCGAACTCGTGTCGATGACACACTCGATCCCGGAGCCGTCGGCGATCGCCATCCGCACGCGCCACGGCACGGTGCTGCACACGGGCGACTGGAAGCTCGACGATGCGCCCTACGTCGGCACGCCGGCGAACGAGACGCGCCTCGCCGAGATCGGCGCCGAGGGCGTCCGCGCCATGGTGTGCGATTCGACCAACGCCATGCGCGAAGGCCGCTCGCCGTCGGAGACCGAGATCGCGGCCTCCATCACCGAACTGGTGAAGAAGGCGCCGCATCGCGTCATCGTCACGACGTTCTCGTCCAACGTCGCGCGCATCAAGGCGGTCGCGGAAGCGGCGCAGGCGGCGGGGCGGCGCCTCGTCGTCGGTGGGCGCGCGCTGCATCGTGTCATCGAGGTTGCCATCGACACCGGCTACCTGCCGGCCGACTTCCGCTACATCGACCAGCAGCAGTACGGCTATCTCGAGCGCAAGGAAGTGGTGCTGCTGTGCACCGGCAGCCAGGGCGAGCCGCGCGCCGCCATGGCGCGCATGGCCGACGGCGAGCACCCGGATCTCTCGGTGGCGAAGGGCGATCTGGTGATCTTTTCCTCGCGCACCATTCCGGGCAACGAGAAGGGCGTCGGCCGCATCCAGAATGCGCTGGTGCAGATGGGCTGCGAGGTCCTGACCGATGCCGAGGCGCTCGTGCACGTCACCGGCCATCCGCGCCGCGACGAGCTGAAGCAGATGTACGCCTGGATCAAGCCCGAGGTGGCGGTGCCGATGCACGGCGAGGCCCGCCACATCAAGGCGCACGGCGATCTGGCCCGCGCCGCCGGCGTGCCGCAGGTGGTGTCGGCCTACAACGGCGAGGTCGTGCGCCTCGCGCCGGGGACGGCCGAGATCGTCGACGACATTCCGGTCGGCCGGCTGTTCCGCGACGGGCGGCTGATCGTCGACTCCATGGAAGGCCCGGTGCGTGATCGCCGCCGTCTGGCGCAGGCCGGCATCTGTGTGGTCGCCGTGACCATGGACAAGCGCGGCGGCGTGCTCGGCGAAGCGCAGGTGATGCTCGACGGTGTGCCGCAGACCGACAACGAGGGCGAACCGATGCAGGAGCGGGTCGAGGACGCCGTCGACGGGGCCCTCGACAGCATCCCGCCGAAGCGGCGCAAGGACGTGGAACTGGTGCGCGAGGCGGTGCGCCGCGCGGCCCGCGCCGCCATCTCGGAGGTCTGGGGCAAGAAGCCGATCTGCAAGGTATTGGTCAACCAGATCGACGGTTGAAGCCGGAGCCGCAAACCATAATATCGCAGTGCAACACATGGCCGGCCCGCGATCGCGGAACGTCTCGGAACAAGCGGCGGCCTCGAAGGAGCCAAGTGAACATGATCGGACGCCTGAACCACGTCGCCATCGCGGTCAAGAACCTCGAGGCCGCCTGCGCCACTTACCGCAACGCTCTCGGCGCGGTGATCTCAGAGCCGCAGGCCGAGCCCGCGCATGGGGTGACGGTGGTGTTTGTCACGCTGCCCAACACCAAGATCGAGTTCCTCGAGCCGCTCGGCGACAATTCGCCGATCGCCAAGTTCCTCGAGAAGAACCCGGACGGCGGCATCCATCATGTCTGCTACGAGGTCGACGACATCATCGCCGCGCGCGACCAGCTGAAGGCGCAGGGCGCGCGCGTGCTCGGCGATGGCAACCCGAAGATCGGCGCGCACGGCAAGCCCGTGCTGTTCCTGCACCCGAAGGATTTCCTCGGCACGCTGACCGAGCTGGAGCAGGCGTGACGCGCCCCGATCGTCGCGCGCCCTTGCGCGCGGCGTGAATCGGTGGCGCAACGTGACGCGCCCCGATCGTCGCGCGCGCTCTTGCGCGCGGCGTGAATCGGTGGCGCAACGTGACGCGCCCCGATCGTCGCGCGC
>CALFEM010000259.1 GCA_937950105.1 uncultured Alphaproteobacteria bacterium
CCAGCCGGCTTCTAGCAGGTAGTGCACCCGCAGCCGCTGGTTCTTCGCCCCGAGTCGGCGTGGCCGCTGATCAAGGATATGGTCGAGACGTATCTCAACGGTCTCAAGGCCGGCGCCGCCACCAGAGCCTGACGCCGCCTGTTGCGTTGCTCGTTGCGTTCCCGGCGACTCTACTTGCGCTCTCGTACCGCTGCAGAGGTATCGGTCGCCGCGTTCTGATCGCTCGAAGCCGCAGCACCGGCCGGCGCATCGGGCAGAGACCCGGTCGTGATGCCGGCACCGTCCTTCTCCGCATGCAGGCGCGCCAGGTACGGCGCCGGAATGAGTCCGAACCACTTGTCGCGCGGCAGCAGGCGCTGGTTCAGCTCGACCCACAGCGAACGCTGCGTAACGCCCTCGACAAAGGTCTGCGTCGACGGCGTCACCGCGATCGCCGCCACCGTCGCCGCCAGCATCGCCACCGACGCTGCGGGATAGCGCCGGTCGAACAGCTTCACTGCGGTTCCGAACGACTGCTTGAGCCGGTGGTTCATGACGTCCACCGAATAGATTTCGTCGAGCACGAGATGCTGCAGATAGCCGAGGAACAGGAAGCCCGCGCCGAGCCATGCGACGCCCTCGTGGCGCCCGAGCACATAGTAGAGCCCGCACGCTGCGAGCGCCGACATGAAGGCGCCGGCGAGCAGCGAATGCCAGATTCCGCGATGCACCGAGAAACGGTGGAACAGCCAGTAGACGCCATAGCGGATCGCGACAAGGCTGCCGAGCCAGACCATCATCAGCTCGACCACCGAGTATTTCGCGGCGAAGGCGAACAGAATGACGAACGAGCCGAAGATGCCGAGGCCGGACCACAGGATCTTCGCCGGCCGCGAGTCCTTCAGATCGATGTCCGGCAGGATCGAGCCGAGCACGCCCGCGAGCGTCACCGTGACGAGGTTCTCCGGCGCGACCACGTCGGCCGCGAGCGTCAGCGTCGCCAGCACGCCGGACTGCACCGTACCGTAGGCGATGTGCGTGGTGAAGTTGGCCATGGGCGCGGGCTCCGCTGCGGGGATGTGTGAGTTGCATGTCGGCGCCGGCGGGGCGCGAAACTTCCATCACCGCATCAGATTCGCGCTTGCCCAGGCACCCGTGCGCCGCGCATCGATGTGGAAAAGTCCGCCGATCTCGTCTATCCGGTTCGCGACCGTCCCGGCCGCGGGGCTTCGATCGCGTACCCGACGCGCCGCAAGAGACAACGGAGAGAACCGTGGGGGCCCCGCAAACGCCGGACGCTGGTTCGCCTCGGCCGGCACGAGCCGGCCTCCTCAACGTGCGCAACGTGGCACTCGCGAGCATCGCCGTGGCGCTCGCCGTCATGGGCATCAAGTATGTCGCCTACCTCGTCACGGGCTCCGTCGCGCTCTACTCGGATGCGCTGGAAAGCATCGTCAACGTGTTGACGGCGATCGCGGCGTTCGTCGCCATCCGCGTCGGCGAAAAGCCGGCCGATGCCAATCACCCGTTCGGCCACCACAAGGCGGAGTATCTGTCGGCGGTCCTCGAAGGCGCCCTCATCATCGTCGCCGGCGTCGCCGTCATCGTCTTCGGCGGCGCAGAGGCCGAGCCGCTCGTGGAGCCGCTGGCATGAGAGAGGCCGGCGGATCGCCCGGATCGCCCTCGCCGGCCACCGTCGCCGCGGGCGCACCTTCCCAGGCGCCCGAGCGCCTGCGCGGGTACCTCGAGGTGGGCCTGGCCAGCCTGGCCAACGGCCTGCCGCTGACC
>CALFEM010000260.1 GCA_937950105.1 uncultured Alphaproteobacteria bacterium
ACGGCATACGAGATGCCTAAGTGACTGGAGTTCAGACGTGTGCTCTTCTGATCTCTTTGGCTCGGCATAGTCGAAATCCAGGCCATCGCCTTCCTTGTTCAGGATGACGCGCACGGCCCCGCCCTTCGACAGCTTGCCGAACAGCAGTTCCTCGGCCAGCGGCTTCTTCACATGTTCCTGGATGGTGCGGGCCAGCGGGCGGGCGCCCATGACGGGGTCGTAACCCTTCTTGGCCAGCCAGGCACGGGCACCGTCGGTCAGTTCGATGGTGACACCCCGGTCAGTCAATTGCGCTTCCAGTTCCATCACGAACTTGTCGACCACACGGGCCACCACATCCGGTCCCAGATTGCCGAACGGGATGATCGCATCCAGACGGTTGCGGAATTCCGGCGTGAAGGTCTTGTTGATGGCCTCCTGATCATCGCCGGTGCGCACACCGCTGCCGAATCCGATGGCGGGTTTGGCCATGTCGGACGCACCGGCATTGGTGGTCAGGATCAGGATGACATTGCGGAAGTCGACGATCTTGCCGTTATGGTCGGTCAGCTTCCCGTGATCCATGACCTGCAGCAGGATATTGTACAGGTCGGGATGCGCCTTCTCGATCTCGTCCAGCAGCAGCACGCAATGCGGATGCTGGTCGACGCCGTCGGTGAGCAGGCCGCCCTGATCGAAGCCGACATAGCCCGGAGGAGCGCCGATCAGCCGCGAGACGGTGTGCTTCTCCATGTATTCCGACATATCGAAGCGCAACAGCTCGATGCCCATCAGGCTCGCCAGTTGCTTCGCCACCTCGGTCTTGCCGACGCCGGTCGGGCCCGAGAACAGGTAGCAGCCGATCGGCTTCTCCGGTTCGCGCAGGCCGGCGCGCGCCAGCTTGATCGCCGACGACAGCTGCTCGATGGCGTTGTTCTGGCCGAACACCAGGCGCTTCAGGTCGCGCTCGAGATTGACCATCACCTCGGCATCCGACTTGGTGACGGTCTTCGGCGGGATGCGCGCCATGGTGGCGACCGTCGCCTCGATCTCCTTGACGCCGATCTTCTTCTTGCGCTTGCCCTCCGGCACCAGCATCTGCGAGGCGCCGGTCTCGTCGATCACGTCGATCGCCTTGTCCGGGAGCTTGCGGTCGTGGATGTACTTGGCCGCCAGCTCCACCGCCGCCTTGATGGCGTCGTTGGTGTACTTGAGCTGATGGAAATCCTCGAAGTAGGGCTTCAGACCCTTCAGGATCTCGATGGCATCCTCGACGGTCGGCTCCTTGACGTCGATCTTCTGGAAGCGGCGGACCAGCGCGCGGTCCTTCTCGAAGTGCTGGCGATACTCCTTGTAGGTGGTCGAACCGATGCAGCGCACCGCACCCGACTGCAGCGCCGGCTTGAGCAGGTTCGAGGCATCCATGGCACCGCCCGACGTCGCGCCCGCACCGATGACGGTGTGGATCTCGTCGATGAACAGCACGGCGCCGGGATAGTTCTCGATCTCGCGCATCACGGCCTTGAGCCGCTCCTCGAAGTCGCCGCGATAGCGCGTGCCGGCCAGCAGCGCGCCCATGTCGAGCGCGAAGATGGTGGCGTCGCGCAGCACCTCGGGCACCTCGCTGCGGATGATCTTGCGGGCGAGACCTTCCGCGATCGCCGTCTTGCCGACGCCGGGATCGCCGACCAGCAACGGATTGTTCTTCTGCCGGCGGCACAGCACCTGGATGGTGCGCAGCACCTCGGGCTCGCGGCCGATCAGCGGATCGATCTTGCCGTCGCGGGCCTTCTTGTTGAGGTTGACGCAGTAGGTGTTGAGCGCGTCCTGGCCGGCCTTCTTCTCCTCACCCTCGCGCATCTGTTCCTCGTCGACGCCGCTGGCGGGGCGCGGCTCGGACATGCCGGGGCGCTTGGCCAGCCCATGACTGATGTACTGCACCGCATCGAACCGCGTCATGTCCTGCTCCTGCAGGAAGTACGCGGCGTGGCTTTCGCGTTCGGCGAAGATGGCGACGAGCACGTTGGCCCCCGTCACCTCCTCGCGACCGGAGGACTGCACGTGCACGACGGCGCGATGGATGACGCGCTGGAAGCCGTTGGTCGGCGAGGCCTCGTTGGAGCCCTGCACGACGAGGTAGTCGAGCTCGTTGTCGATGAACTCGAGAATCCGTTTCTTCAGCTTGTCGAGATCGACGTTGCACGCGCGCATGACGGCGGCCGCATCGCGGTCATCGACCAGCGACAGCAGCAGATGCTCGAGCGTGGCCGCTTCATGGTTGCGCTCGTTCGCGTATTCGAGCGCGCGATGCAGGGCTTGTTCGAGGCTCTTAGAGAATGACGGCACTTAGGCGCTACTCCTTCTCCATGGTGCATCTCAGAGGATGCTGATGCTGACGGGCGAAATCCGTCACCAATGTGACCTTGGTCTCGGCCACCTCGAACGTGTAGACGCCGCAGATGCCGACGCCCTTGTGATGGACGTGCAGCATGATGCGGGTGGCGTCTTCACGGCCCTTGTTGAAGAACCGCTCGAGCACGTGCACGACGAACTCCATCGGCGTGTAGTCGTCGTTGAGCAGAAGAACCTTGTACAGCGACGGCTTCTTCGTCTTCGGCCGCGTCTTGGTGACGATGCCTGTGCGATCTTCCTCGTCGCCGCGCTTGTCGGGCGTGTCGTCCTTGCCGGCCATGCTGTGACCGGGCATCCTTGCTGACATGGCGACGTCCGGCGCCGGCGCCAAGTCCGCCCGCCGCATGTCGCTCGTGATCTTGTTCGTCGTATTGCTCATGCTCCCGCGCCTCGACGCGGACCACCTTTCAACCTGTCTCGACCCCGTGCGGCGCGGCCCTTCTGGCGGGGCGTTGCACCGGCGGCGCCGGTTCGCACGAACAACGAGTGTACTGGACCGCTCACCCCCCGGCAATTGTGCTTGCCGGTGCTGGCTGCGACGGCGTCGCCACGGGACGTAACGGCGCCTTACGGCCGTCGCATGATGTTGGATGCAGATGGTGAAAAAAAAGGCCCGGCCTCACGGCCGGACCTCGATTTATCGCACATGTCTCCCCGCCGTCGTCGGGCGGCGGGGAAAGCCGCGGGGCAGCCCTCAGCGCTGGCCCTGCATCAGCTTCTCCATGGGGCGATACGCCTCCTTGGCGAGCTCGGCGTACATGCCGCCGATCTTCGTCATCTGATGCATGTACTCGTCGTAGCTGCGCTTGACGTACTTGGTCTGCAGATCGAGCACCTGCTCGAGCGACTTGGCGCCGAGGATCTTCTCGAAGGTGGCGGTACCGTCTTCGAAAGACCGCTTCGTGTAGTCGCTCATCTCGGCGGCGATCGCCTGCCAGTTCTTCGACATCTCGCCGAACAGCTTCATGGTGGCGTCCATGTTGGTCTGGCCGAGCTTCTGGAAGTCTTCGATACCCTTGATCATGTCTCTCACCTTTTCCGGTTCGACTGTGTTGGGCGGCGCCGTCGTCGGCCGACGCCGCGGTCCAGGCTGCAAACTCGATTGCTGCGGTGCACAACCCCGTGAGCCATAGATAGTTCCATGCGCGGTGAGGTGCAAGCGCAAATTTGTTGCGCTGCACAAATTGTCACGAACAGGCCGATTGGTCGCACCTCCAGCCGTTAACCAAGGCTTTGGTGGCGACGGGCTAAAGTTCGCCGCATCGATGGCGGCGACGAACAAAAAGCTGCCCAATAACAATGGTTCGCTGGTCCTCAGGGACAAGGGCACAAGCCGCGGACGGGTGCGAGGGTCGCCTCCGGTCGCCGACGAGCCAAAGCTGGAACAGTGGTTGGACGCGCGTGATGAACGACGCTAGTCGAGCAGCGGTGGCCTTTTGCCGTCGCCCGCAGGATACGGCGGGGGCCGAGATCGGAAGAGCACACGTCTGAACTCCAGTCACTTAGGCATCTCGTA
>CALFEM010000261.1 GCA_937950105.1 uncultured Alphaproteobacteria bacterium
GAGATGCCTAAGTGACTGGAGTTCAGACGTGTGCTCTTCCGATCTCAGCATCAGGGCCAGCAGACCGAGAAACATCATGTTCTGCGGCTTCGGTCGCACCAGCAGGTTGGACAGGATCTTGAGCCCCAGCACCGGCACGAACACGAGATCGACGATCGCCACCAGCGCGGACGGCAGCGTGGCGGAAAACAGGATGGCGACGCGCGCGACGAGCCACAGTGCCGCGACCGAGGCGATGTAGATGCTGCGGGCGGGCGCCGTGCCCGTCCAGTTCGGGACCGCGGTGAGGAAGAACCCTGCCATCACGGCGGCACCGTAGCCGTAGATCATTTCATGCGCGTGCCACTGATGCGGCGGCGGCGCGAACGGAACCGCGGTGAGCACGGCACCCGCGGCGTGGATGCCGAGCCAGCCGAGCCAGATGGCGATGGCGACGATCCCGAACACAGGTCCGGCGAGAAAGAAGAAGCGGAAGCCCTCGCTCAGGACCAGCGGCATACTCTCGCGCGGCCTGGCGCTGCGCAGGGTCTCTCCGCTCATGCCCTTGCTCCACCCAGTCCTGCGAGCCGCAGGTCACCGAAGCGACGGATGCGACCTGCGCCATCTTCGCCGATCACAGCGATATCGCCGAGTGAAGCGGCGAGATCGGCGGCATCCTCGTATGGCATCACGGCGAGCGCTGTCGAAAGCGCATCCGCCGCTTCGGCGGTGTGGGCGAACACCGAGATGCTCAGCCAGTGCCGCGGGCTCTCGCCCGTGCGCGGATCGATAAGGTGGTGTCTGAACGTCTTCTGATCGAACACCTGCGACTTCGGCTCGCTGGTCGCGATCGCGATCTCGGCGACCGAAACTGCCGCCTTGGCTGCCGGAATGCCGACTGCGCGCCGATTTTTTCCGGGCAGGCGCAGTTCGCCCGCATCGATCACGACATCGGTGAACCCGTGAGCGGCCAGCACCTCGGTGACACGGTCGGCGATGCGCCCCTGCGCGATACCGTTGAACGTGAGTTCGGTGCCAGCCGGCATTGCGATCTGCTGCGACGTCGCCTCGATCGTCGCACCGGCGCACGCGAGCAACTTCGTCGTCGGTGCTCCGCCCGCCGCCACCGTGCGCCACACCGGTTGAATCGACACATCGAACGCTCCGCCGGTGCGCTGCCGCCAGACGAGTGACGACTGCAGCAGCTCGACCAGATCGCGCGAGGGAGCAGCAAGCATGCCGCCGCGATTGAGCCGTGCAAGCTCCGACTGCTCGCGATGGAGCGAGAAGATGTTCTCCAGCCGCTCGATCTCGGCGGCGACGGCAGCAAGCGCCGTCGCCGATGTCTCGCGATCCGCACCGTAAAGGGCCACTCTTGCCTTGCCGCCCAACGCAGCCGCCGTCCAAGTGTAAGACGGCGCGCTATCGCCAGTCGCAATCAAAGCGCCAATGCCGCCCGCTGCTACCGCAGCACTGGCGGTGATGAGGAGTTGACGCCGGGTCAGGCTCATGAAGCGCTCCCGCACTTGGAAGTGTCGCAGTCGGATTCTGGAACCGCTGCGCGGATTGCACGAGACAGCGCCAGCCGAAGCATGAACTGAAGCGCGCGAGGCCCAATGCGCGGGCGGCGGCCTGATCCACACGAGCGTGCGCTCGAAGCCCTTCGCATTAGCAAAACTCATGGCGCGTCTGATACCAAAAATAGCATCGGGCAGGCGTGAACCTTTAACGAAAGTCAAGATGGTTGAGCGCCGCGCGCCTAGCATCCGGGCGTTATTCAACAGTCGACCCGAAAGGATCTCGCATCATGAGGAAGCTATCGCCAGGAGGCTCCATCATGGGGCTTGCGCTCGCGTTTGCGCTTCAATCGACGAGCGCGCTCGCACAGGAAGCCGCCGCACCTGCGGCGCCGACCCTTACCAAGGAGGCCAAGGAAGCGGCCGCGAAGGTCTACTTCCAGCGTTGCGCCGGTTGCCACGGCGTGCTGCGCAAGGGCGCCACCGGCAAGAGCCTCGAGCCGACGTGGTCGAAAACCGACAAGGACGGCAAGGTGACCGAGGGCGGCACGCTGAAGCTCGGCCAGTCGCGACTCGAGAAGATCATCGCCTTCGGTACCGACGGCGGCATGGTCAACTTCGACGACATCCTGTCGAAGGACGAGATCCGCGACGTCGCCACATATATCCAGATGACGCCCGACGTGCCGCCGGAGTGGGGCATGAAGGACATGATGGCGAGCTGGAAGGAGATCGTTCCGGTCGACAAGCGTCCGACCAAGCAGATGAACAAGATCAATCTGAAGAACATCTTCTCGGTGACGCTGCGCGACGCGGGCGAGGTCGCCCTGGTCGATGGCGACACGAAGCAGATCATCGATCGCGTCAAGACTGGCTATGCCGTTCACATCTCGCGACTGTCGGCTTCCGGCCGCTACGTCTACGTGATCGGACGCGATGGCCTGCTGAGCCTGATCGATCTGTGGATGGAGAAGCCCGGTGTCGTCGCCGAGCTGAAGACCGGCCTCGACGCACGCTCGGTCGATACGTCCAAGTTCAAGGGCTTCGAGGACAAGTACGCGGTCGCCGGCTCATACTGGCCGCCGCAATACGTGATCATGGAAGGCGAGACGCTGAAGCCGCTCAAGATCGTCTCGACGCGCGGCATCACCGTCGACGGCGAATATCATCCCGAGCCGCGCGTGGCCTCGATCGTCTCCTCGATGATCAAGCCCGAGTGGGTCATCAACATCAAGGAAACCGGCCAGATCCTGCTGGTCGATTATTCCGACATCAACAACCTGAAGACGACGACTGTCATGTCGGCGAAGTTCCTGCACGATGGCGGCTGGGACGTCTCCAAACGCTACTTCCTCGTTGCCGCCAACGCGTCCAACAAGATCGCGGTGGTGGACACGAAGGAAGGCAAGCTCGCCGCCCTGGTCGACACCAAGAAGATCCCTCATCCAGGCCGGGGCGCCAACTTCACACATCCGAAGTTCGGCCCTGTCTGGGCGACCGGACATCTTGGCGCCGATGTCGTGACGCTGATCGGTACCGACCCGGAGAAGAACCCGCAGAGCGCCTGGAAGGTGGTCGAGGAACTCAAGATGCCGGGCGCGGGCAACCTGTTCGTCAAGACGCACCCGAAGTCCAAGAACCTGTGGGCCGACGCTCCGCAGAACCCGGAGAAGGACATCGCCGAGTCGGTCGCGGTGTACGATCTGGACGATCTCAGCAAGAAGCCGGAGATCATCAACATCGCCAAGCTCGCCGGCCTGCCGGAGAGCAAGGCGATCAAGCGCGCCGTCCAGCCCGAGTACAACGAGGCGGGCGACGAGGTGTGGATCTCGTTGTGGGCCGGTAAGACCGAACCTTCCGCGATCGTGGTCATGGACGACAAGACGCGCAAGCTGAAGGCGGTCGTCAAGGATCCGAAGCTGATCACGCCGACCGGCAAGTTCAACGTGCACAATACCCAGCACGACATCTACTAACGAAGCATTGCCCGCCCCCGGCCGGTTTGCCGGGGGCGGCTCATCGCGCCGACGCGATGACGTGATCACCTGACTTCATCGCGCTTCAGATGTGCGCACAATCAAGAACGACAAAGCGACAAGGTGCCGGAATGACGAACGGTTCGTATCGCATGCCAGGCGGCTGGCTATCGCGCATATGGGGCACGCTCCGCGTCCCGAGCCTGCGCTACTCGATGTTGTCCCTGCTGGCCATCGGCGGCCTCGGCGGCATCATCTTCTGGGGCGGCTTCAACACCGCCATGGAAGCCACCAACACGATGCCGTTCTGCATCTCGTGTCACGAGATGCGCGACAACGTCTACAAGGAGTACAAGCACACCATTCATGCGCAGAACCGCACCGGCGTTTCGGCGAGCTGCTCGGATTGCCACGTACCCAAGGAGTGGGTGCACAAGATCGTGCGCAAGATCGAGGCTTCGAACGAACTTCTGCACCACTTCCTCGGCACCATCGATACGCCGGAGAAGTTCGACAAGAAGCGCACGGTACTGGCGCAGAGCGTGTGGCGGTCGATGAAGAAGACCGACAGCCGCGAATGTCGCAACTGCCACACGATCGAGTCGATGAACCCCGAGTTCCAGCGTCCACGTGCGCGCAAGCAGCACATGGAGGCCATGAAGAACGGCAACACCTGCATCGACTGCCACAAGGGCATCGCCCACAAGGGTGTGCGCAATCTCATCGACGACAAGACGCTCGAAGACCTAGAGAAGCCGATTGCTGCCTATGTACGCGCGATTCCGCAGAGCTACATCGACGGCCTGAAGCGCGCCGAGGAACGCGAAGCGGCCGACAGTGCCAAGAAGACGGCGGAGATCGCGGCAGCGGCTGAAACGATCGCGTCGGAAAAAGTCAAAGCGGCGCTCGCGGCGCAGGCAAAGGCCGCGGCGGCAGCCGCCCCGGCGGCTGCTGCGACCGCATCGGCGGCCTCGGCAGACAGCAAGACGGCAGCACCCGTCAAGACCGCGGAGGCTGGCGCCAAAGCGGCGGCCGGCAGCGGTGCTGCATCCGGCGGCATCGACTGGAGTGGCATCGAAGCCAAGACCGTTTCTCTGTTCTATCCGGGCCAGGCCTCGTACGAGTGGGTGCAGAACGGCAAGGATCACGGCGGCGCCCGCCCATTCCTGAAGTCCGGCGAGCGCTGCGCCGAGTGCCATGGCAAGGAAGTCAAGGACATGGGCGCGAAGATCGTCTCCGGCTCCAAGGCCGAGACGACGCCGATTCCCGGCAAGCGCGCCTTCGTCGACGTGCGGGTGCAGTCGGCCTTCGACGCCAACAACGTCTACTTCCGCTTCCAGTGGGCGAACGCGGCGCACACGCCGGTTCCGTTCGTCGACGGCGGCAAGATGGATCCGGCCAACGAGGCCAAGATCGCCATCATGTTCGCCGGTTCGAGCGTAGAGCGTGTCGAGCAGGCCGGCTGCTGGGTCACATGCCACCACGACGGCCGCTACATGCCGGATGCGCCGAAGCCGGACGCACTCGCCGCGAGCCCGGCGAAGGATGCCATCGACATGACGCACGGCCTCACCAAGTACCTTGCCGAAAGCCGCAGCGAGATCGAGATCAAGGGCGACGACGGCAAACCGCGCGGAGGCGGCGACAGATTGAAGCCCAAGGACGAGGTCGCGTCGCTGCAGTCGAAGGGCACGTTCATGGACCTGATCCGCTACCGCTCGGGCGGCGCGGCAGAGAATGGCGACGTCGCCGAGCAGCGCCTCATGGCCGGCGGAGTAGCCGTCACCTCGGAAGGCGGCAAGGACGGTGACACCTGGACGGTGGTGCTCAGTCGGCCGCTGAAGTCGGACAAGCCAGGCGACATCAGTTTCGAGCCCGGCAAGCTCTACACCATGAGTGTCGCCCTGCACGACGACTACACATCCGCGCGTTTCCATCACGTTTCGCTCGAGATGCGCTTCGGTCTCGATGCCAAGGACGCGGAGATCAACGCCATCAAGCGCTGAGCGCGCTTCTGGACTTCAGCACGCAATGAGAAGGAGGGCCGTACCATGCCGAACCACCGTTGGTTGCGACCTGGAGCGGCCCTTCTAGCGCTCGCATTCCTTGCAGCGCCCGACACGGCCCCGGCCACGCCCGCGGACGAGATCAGGGCGATCTGCGAGGAAGCCGCGGCGCGTTACAGCGAACTCTACGGCAAGGCGATGACCGAAGAGCCGGTGCAGATCATCGCGATGTACAAATATACGTTCTGCCCGCCCAGGCTGGACGTGAAGCAGGGCACCCGGGTGCGCTTCATCAACCTCGATAAGCGCACGAGCCACTCCTACTGGTTCCGCGATGCCGGACGCCCCGAGTCGGAGCGCTATTTCGGCGGCGAGGGCTCGGAGATGACGATCGACCTGCCGCCGGGGACGCACACGTACCTGTGCGGGCCGCACTATGAGCGCGAGGGCATGATCGGCGAGATCAACGTCGTTCCGTAGTGAGCGCACACGGCGAGTGACCAAAGTCAAGAATCCAGGGACCAGGGCTCGCTAGTCTCAAGTTGTCAGCACCGTCGCCGCCAGCCATCCGAGGAGCGCAGTCAATGAGCATCCCAATGTCCCGCGCGGCGGCCGCATCAGATCGGACCATCGGCAAGGTCTTTCTGGTCGGTGCAGGTCCGGGCGATCCGGAACTGCTGACCATGAAGGCGGCGCGACTGATTGCGGAAGCGGAGGTGATCGTCCACGATCGCCTCGTTTCAGCCGACATTCTCGCAACTGCGCCTGCGTCAGCGGAACGCATCGATGTGGGCAAGCGCGCCGGTAGCCACCCGGTGCCGCAGGAAGAAATCAACGAAATCCTCATTCGCCAGGCGATGCGCGGCCGCACGGTCGTTCGTCTCAAAGGCGGCGATCCGTTCATCTTCGGCCGGGGCTCGGAAGAAGCCCTCGCGCTCCGGGCAGCCGGTATCCGTTGCGACGTGGTACCGGGCATCACCGCAGCGCAAGGATGCGCCGCCGCGACCGGCGTGCCGCTGACGCATCGCGGACTGGCCAACAGCGTCCGCTTCATAACCGGTCACTGCCGCGCCGATGCACCGCTGGACTTCGATTGGGCAAGCCTTGCCGATCCGGCGACTACCTTGGTCGTCTACATGGGCGCCGCCAACATTGCGGAAATCTCCGATCAGTTGCGCAGCCACGGCATGCCGGGAACAACACCGGTGCTTGCCATCGCCAACGGCACCATGCGCCACGAGCGGCGCATCGTCTCGCAACTCGCAGGGATAGTCCGCGACGTCTCGACAGCGCGCCTCGACGGACCGCTCCTCTTCATCATCGGCGAGGTCGTATCGCTTTATGCAAGCGGCGAAGTCTGCCCGGCCCTGCAATCCATCATGTCGGCGCCCGGGCGCCAGCTTCGTGAGCTGGCCCATGCCTGGTAGGCTCCTCCTCGTCTGCAGATTGCTGCTGGCATGCGCCCTCGGCTCGGCGGCACCCTCCGCCGCCGATCCGATAGCCTCGCCGCGCGCACGTGAACTCGAACGGCTCGTGCGACAGGATTGCGGCTCGTGCCATGGCATGACGCTCAAGGGCGGCCTCGGGCCCGACATTCGCGCCGAGCGCCTCGCAGGCAGCGATCCCGCGTCGCTGGCGGCAATCATCCTCGACGGTGTTCCGGGCAAGCCCATGCCGCCCTGGCGGCCTCTGCTGAGCGAGTCCGATGCGCTGTGGATCGCCAACTACCTGTTGACGGAGACCAAGCCATGAAGCCTGCGCTCAGGGTTCTGTTGGCCCCTGCCTTGATCATCGCCTTGCTACTGAGCGCCGGCCTGGGCAACGCTGGCCAGACGAGCCTGCGCGGCACCGGCGATCTCGGTATCGTCATCGAACGGGCTTCGGGCTCGGTGCTGGTGATCGATGCGTCCGCCCACAAGACCATCTTCCGGATCGAGGGGCTCGGCGATCTATCCCACGCCTCCGCCGTTTTCTCGCGCGACGAGCGCTATGCATTCGTATTCGGCCGCGATGGCGGCTTGACCAAGGTCGACATTCTCACCGGCACGATCGCCAAGCGCATCATGCAGGCGGGCAACTCCATCGGCGGCGCCATATCCGATGACGGCAAGCTCGTTGCCGTTGCCAACTACGAGCCGGGCGGCGTCACGGTCTTCGATGCTGAAACGCTCGAACTCGTGGCCGAGGTTGCGGCGACATGGTCGGGCGGTCGCTCGAAGGTCGTCGGCCTCGAGGATGCGCCGGGACGGCGCTTCGCGTTCTCGCTCTGGGATGCCGGCGAAACCTGGGTCGCGGATTTCTCGACGGGTCACGCTCCGAAGATCACCAAGCTCGCGAACATCGGCAAGATGCCCTACGATGCCCTCGTCACGGGGAGCGGACGCCACTACATCGCCGGCCTCTACGGCGAGGACGGGCTGACCGTGATCGATCTGTGGCAGTCACCACTGGTCCCGCGCAGGATCCTCAACGGCTATGGCCGCGGCGAGGAGAAGCTGCCGGTCTACAAGATGCCGCATCTCGAAGGCTGGGCCCTGGCCGGAGATCGCTTCGTCCTGCCCGAGATCGGAAGAGCACACGTCTGAACTCCAGTCACTTAGGC
>CALFEM010000262.1 GCA_937950105.1 uncultured Alphaproteobacteria bacterium
GCTACGGCCTCGGTGAGCCGACCCGCAAGGAGACGCCCCGCATCAAGGCGCTCGCAGGCGCCTTCGAAGCCGCGGGCCTGAAGCCGAAGATCTATCCCGAGATCCGCAACGACATCTGGCTGAAGCTGTGGGGCAACCTGTGCTTCAACCCGATCTCGGCGCTGACGCACGCCACCCTCGACGTCGTCGCCACCGATCCCGGCACGCGCATGGTGGCGCGCAAGATGATGGAAGAGGCGGAGATCATCGCGCGGCGCATCGGCGCGCACTTCCGCGTCGATATCGAGCGGCGCATCAACGGCGCCGCTTCCGTCGGCGCGCACCGCACCAGCATGCTGCAGGACCTCGACAAGAAGCGTCCGCTGGAACTCGATGCACTGCTCTCGGTGGTGCAGGAGATGGGCCGTCTCGTCGACGTACCGACGCCGGCGATCGACATCGTGCTGGCGCTGACCAAGCAGATGGGCCGCGTCGCCGGCGTCTATCCGGTGTTCCCCGAGAAGTGGCTCGAAGAAGACCCCGCGATGAAGTCGTTCGGCTGATCGCGGTTCACGAAACACCGATGGCGCTTGTGCGAATTCGTATCGCCGGGCGCCATTTTTTTGTGCGTTGCAAGCACGACACGGAATGCGGACCCGCGTCACCACACGATCCGAAAACGCCTGCTGCGGCAGCGCCGCATGCCATCGTCAGGGCGCTGTTCACAAGCTTGCGCAAGCCTATGACACGGCGCACGATTTGAAATCGCTCACTTGTCGCGCCCGATAGGCATCCGACCGATGACGCTCGAGCAGGATGGCGCACGCCAGGCAGCTTGCCTGCCGGTAGGGCATTGCGACGCATACGGCAAATGCACTGCACAACCTTTGCGCGCTTGCGGCATGCCTCCTCCGCGATCAGTTTGCCCGCGCATCCGGCGTCAGGCGCCCGCCGGTACCGGACGGGTTCGCTCGTCGGGGAGGGGTTCGAGGCGCCATCGCGCTTGGCAGTCGCACGCGGGGTGCGACTCTCGAGCGCGAAACGAGATCCGGCCCGGGCTTGCGGCCCCGGGCGAGCGTCGGTGGTGGGAGCCGATACTCGTGCGATCCGGACGAAGGGGGCAGACTCGCCGGCCGAAAGGCCGGCGTTCCTCTTTCCGGCCCGGCCGCCGTAATCAAATCCGATTTCCGTCGGATCAACTTTGCGATGCGACACAACTGGTGCGCGCAGTTCGCGCGTTGTATCCAGCCTTTCGGGGGGCCTCGGCCCGGAGCGAAAGACGCGAACGGATCGAAGCGTGACCAGCGGGACGGACAGCAGCGCAATCTCCAGGCGGCCGTTGCCGCGCGACTCCGGGCCGCCGCGCACGGGGCTCGCCCGCATCCGCCGCCGCGTCTACGAGATCATCGAGGTCGGGCGTGGCGAGGACCGCGCCAGCAAGGCGTTCGACGCCTTCATCGTTGCGCTGATCGTGCTGAACGTCGCCGCGTTCGTGGCCGAAACGGTGCCGTCGTTGCACGCGCAGTATGCGCGCGAGTTCCACTGGTTCGAGGTCATCTCGGTTGCCATTTTCACCGCGGAGTATCTGGCGCGACTGTGGATCGCGATCGAGGTGCCGTTTCTCGCCAAAGCCCCCCCGCTCAAGGCGCGGCTCAAGATGGCGAGCCGGCCGGCGCTCATCATCGACCTGCTGGCGATCCTGCCGTTCTACATCGGCCACCTGTTCGCCATCGATCTGCGCGTGCTGCGCGTGCTGCGGCTGCTGCGTTTCTTCAAGCTGTCACGCTATTCGCCGGCCCTGCACACGCTCGTCCGCGTCATCGGCAACGAGCGGCGCGCGCTGGCTGGCGCCCTCCTGCTGCTGATCGCCGCCGTACTGTTCGCGGCGACCGGCATGCACTACCTCGAGCAGGACGCGCAGCCGGACAAGTTCGGCTCGGTGCCCGAAGCCGCCTGGTGGGCGATCGCGACGCTGACCACTGTCGGCTATGGCGACGTCGCGCCGATCACGCCGCTCGGCCGCTTCTTCGGCTCCATCATCATGGTGACCGGGCTCTGCATCCTCGCGCTGCCGGTCGCCATCATCTCGACCGGCTTCGCGCAGGAGGTCGGGCGGCGCGATTTCGTCGTCAACTGGTCGCTGATGTCGCGCATCCCGATGCTGGCCGAACTCGACGCCTCGAGTGTCGCCGCACTGATGCCGTTGCTGCACGCCCACAATCTGCCGCCCAACGTCGAGATCATGGCCGAGGGCACAACCGGCGACGCGATTTTCTTCCTCGCCGCTGGCCGGGTCTGCCGGCGCAGCAAGGACAATGTGCGCGAGTTCGCCACCGGCGACGCCATCGGCCTCACCGCCATGCTGCACAACGACAAGCACCATGCCAGTTTCCACACGGTCACGAAGGTGCGTCTGCTGAAACTGCATCGGGCTGATTTCCACCGCCTCGAAGTAATGCACCCGAACCTGACGGCCGAGCTGCGCCGGCTGGCCGAGGCCGCGAGCGAAGGCGAGATCTGATCGCCGTCCGGCCCGCTCATCCGGGTTGCAGATGCGCCTGCAGGGTGACGCTCGCTCACCCTTTCGCCGCCTGCCCCTTGACCGGCGGCGAATGAGCGGCATTGTCCCTCGCCAGAGAGCCGCGGCGCCTTCCGCGCCCGGCCGCATCCGGGGACGAACGCATTTGGCCGGCGCAATCCTGAACTCGCTGCGGCTCGCACGGGCCGGCCTGGTCCTTGCCCAGCACGGCGTCAGCTTCGTGCCGCGTGGCATGAAGGTTCCGCCCGCGCTGGTCGCCGCGCGCCTGCTGACAGCGCCGGTGCGCTGGCTCACGGCGCCGTTCCGCATTGGCCAGCCGAAGGCCACACGCATCTCCTCGGCGATCGCCGATCTCGGCCCTTCCTACATCAAGCTCGGCCAGTTCCTGGCAACCCGCGCCGACGTGATCGGTCCCGACCTCGCGCGCGATCTCTCGATGCTGCAGGATCGCCTGCCGCCGTTCTCGATGGCGGAAGCACGTGCCGCAGTCGAAGCCGCGCTCGGCGGCAAGCTCGAGGATCACTTCGTCGAGTTCGGACCGCCGGTCGCAGCGGCGTCGATCGCCCAGGTCCACAAGGCGGTGGTGATCGACGCCAACGGCAACCGCCGCACCGTCGCCGTCAAAATCTTGCGCCCGGGCGTCGAGAAGAGTTTCAAGCGCGACCTCGACAGCTATTACTTCGCCGCCCGTCTGGCCGAACGCCTGCACGCGCCGTCGCGGCGCCTGAAGCCCGTCGCCGTGGTCGATACGCTGAAGCGCACGACCGAACTCGAGATGGACCTTCGCCTCGAGGCCGCCGCTATCTCAGAAATGGCCGACAATACGCGCGACGAGGCGGGCTTTCGCGTGCCGGAGGTGGACTGGAAGCGCACATCGAAGCGCGTGCTGACGCTCGAATGGATCGACGGCACGCCGATCGCCGACATCGCCGCGCTCGACGCCAAGGGCTTCGACAAGAAGGCGCTCGGCCTCACCGTGATCCGCTCGTTCCTGCGCCACGCCATGCGCGACGGCTTCTTCCACGCCGACATGCACCATGGCAACCTGTTCGTCGACGGCGAGGGCCGCGTGGTCGCCGTCGACTTCGGCATCATGGGGCGACTCGGCGCGAAAGAGCGCCGCTTTCTCGCCGAGATCCTGCACGGCCTCATCACGCGCGACTACAAGCGCGCGGCATGGGTGCATTTCTGGGCCGGCTACGTGCCGCCGCACCACCCGGTCGAGGTGTTTGCGCAGGCGTTACGCGCCATCGGCGAGCCGATCCACGGCCGCAGCGCCAGCGAGATCTCGATGGCCGACCTGCTCGGCCAGTTGTTCGCCTACACCGAAGTGTTCGACATGCAGACGCGGCCCGAACTCATCATGTTGCAGAAGAGCATGGTGATCGTCGAAGGCGTGGCGCGCTCGCTCGACAACGATCTCAACATGTGGAACGCCGCCGAGCCGGTCGCCAAGGAATGGATGCAGGCGAACCTCGGCGTGCTCGGCCGCCTCAAGGAAGCCGGCGACGGCGCCACCACCATCGGCCACGTGCTGGCGGAATTGCCGGAACTTATGAGCGAGGCACAGGCGGCCTTCGCACCGGTCGCCGAAATGGCGCACGGCGGCGTCAAGCTCGCCCCCGAGACGGTGGCGGAACTTGCCGCCGCCGACCGCCGCTCCGGTCGCTGGAGCACGCTGGCCTTGTGGATCGGCGCAACGAGCCTCGCCGCCCTCGCCGCGCACCAACTCGGGTTGCTGTGACTTCGGTCAATCACACCTCGCACGACACAATGCGCCGAGCTTGTCGCAGACGTTTCTCGCATATGCGCGCTGCTCGTCGGACTGCAGATAGTCGAGGTCCGGCAGACGTCCGCACTTGACTCTGAGTTCGTTCAGCGCGGCGCTCGTATCGCAGTAATTGTAAATCTTTCCGACGACGGCGTCGCACTTGGCCCGTTCCCCGCTCGAGCGACCGAGCGAGGCTTCGAGCTGGCTCAGCGAGTTGATGCCGAGTTCATCCAGCTCGCGGTCCAGCGCAATTCGTGCCGTCATGGCCTTTTCATAGCCTTCCTTGGCGCTGGCCATCTCCTGATTTTGCTGGACGCGCCGTCGCGTGTAGTCGAGCGGCACGGAAACCATCTTTCCGACGGGTATACCCATGAAGTTGAGGTTCTCGACGAGTACGCCGAGACCTGAACGGTGGATCCTGCACGCTGCATTCCCGTCACACTCCCGTTCCAACTGCCGGGACGCCGCATCGGCGGCCTCGACGCGTTCGCCCAAGGCGCGAGTTGCTTCCCGATGCGCGTTCATCCGCGACTGCAATGCACGCTGCAGCTCCATGCCCTGCCTGGCATCGTTGAACTGGCTTTGAAGTTCCGAGAGCACACGAACGGCCTCCGGCGGTTCATCCGACCTCAGTTCCGACGTTGTGAGATCGGAAGAGCGTCGTGTAGGGAAAGAGTGTAGATCTCGGTGGTCG
>CALFEM010000263.1 GCA_937950105.1 uncultured Alphaproteobacteria bacterium
ATGCCGTCGGGCGGCTCGAGCCGGATCTCAATGGACGCTTCGCGTCGGGTCTCTACTTCGCGGATGAAGCTCACATGGAGACGCCGGCCGCGATGCGCTTCCTTCTCGATGCCGCGCACGCAGCGGGGGTTGATGTACGGCTCGGCATGACCGCCGGGGCGGATACCCTGCCGCTGCCGGTTGACGCCACGCTAGAAGGGCGCGCGGCGACCGGAGCTGGTTCTTCGCCGCTGCCGGTTGACGCCGCGCGTGAAGGGCGCGCGACGACCGGAGCTGGTTCTTCGCCGCTGCCGGTTGACGCCACGCTTGAAGGGCGCGCGGCGACCGGAGCGCTGGTGGTCGACTGCCGCGGCCTCGGTGCGCGCGGCGAGATCGCCGGTTTGCGCGGCGTGCGCGGCGAGCGCGTCGTGGTCCGCGCGCGTGACGTGACGCTGGCGCGTCCGGTGCGTCTGCTGCATCCGCGCCATCCGCTCTACGTGGTGCCATGGCCGGAGCACGTGTTCATGATCGGCGCGACGGTGATCGAGAGCGAGGACGACGGACCGGCCACAGTACGCTCCGCGCTCGAGCTGATGGGCATCGCCTATGCGCTGCATCCGGGGTTCGGCGAGGCGGAGATCCTCGAGTTCGGCGCCGGGCTCCGGCCCGCCTACGCCGACAACGTGCCGCGCGTGACGCGGGAGCAGGGCGGGCGCGTGCTGCGCGTCAACGGCGCCTACCGGCACGGCTTCCTGCTGGCCCCGGTGCTGGCCGAGATCGTGGCGAGTGTGCTGCGCGATCCCGCATTCAGGCATCCGCTGCTGATCGAGCGCGACACACCCTGAGTCATGGGGTCGAGGGGGCCAGCCCCCTCGCCTTCACTTCCCGTGCTCGCTCCGGACACGCCGTACGCTGCCCGGCTTGCTCGTTGCCACCACGCGCAGCAGCGGCGGCTCGTCACCATGGGCATGCGCGTCATGCTCGTGTGCGCTGTGATCGTGATCCGCGCTTGCAGGCGGCGCTTGCGCAACCGCGCCGCGCTCGTGCCACGCCTGCCGCAGGATCTGCGTCGCCGAACTCAGGAACAGCGCGGCCATCGCCGCCGCGACGATGAGATCGGGCCAGGCGCTCGCGGTCAGCGCCACCGCGCCCGCCGCAATCATCACGGCGACATTGCCGATGGCGTCGTTGCGCGAGCACAGCCACACCGAACGGACGTTGGCGTCGCCGTCCTTGTAGCGCATCAGCAGCAGCACGCTGGCGACGTTGGCGGCGAGGGCCATGAAGCCGATAATGCCCATTACCTCCGCGCTCGGCACGCCGAGGACCAGCACCTGGTACACCGTCGAGCCGAAAACGAAGAGGCCCATGCCGAGCAAGCTCACTCCCTTGACGATGGCGGCGTTGCTGCGCACCGCCACCGAGCGGCCGATGACGGCGAGGCTCATGCCGTAGGTGAGCGTGTCGCCGAGGAAGTCGAGCGCGTCGGCCTGCAGAGCCTGCGATCCGGCGAGGCGTCCGGCCGCCATCTCGACGAAGAACATGACCGCGTTGATGGCGATGACGGTCCAGAGCACGCGGCGGTAGCGCGGATCCATTCCGTCGAAGACGGGATTGCCGCTGCATCCGCAGGCGTGGTCGTCACAGGTGTCGGACATGCTCTCTCGTCAGAGGTGGAAACTAGGTCTGCTCGAATCTGCGTGTAGTCGGATGCACGATCGAGACGTGGTTTGCGTTGCTCCGCGGTCGGCCTGAGCGGATGCAATAACATCCCGTTAAATTGTAGCACGGATCGGGGTTTCGCTCCTTGCGCGATGCGCATCGCGCAGTGCGCCGTTTCGCCCCGCGGGCGGTCGCCTTGAAGACATCGCCCTCCGGCCTAGATCGATAATGAGAAGCCGTACGGCGCCCGGCCGTAGATCAACGGCTTTCATTCCTTGATGACCCAGCCGAGGACGATTGCCATGGCACAAGAGATCAAGAAACAGACTGGAGTTCCCGCAGAGCGTCATCCGCTCGATGCGTGGGGTTCGTTGCGCGGCGACATGGACCGCATGTTCGAGGGCTTTTTCGGTGGACGCGGATTGCCGTCGCTGTTCGGCGCCGGTGGCGCTGCCGGTGCATTGTCGCCGAGCGTCGAAGTCCGTGAGAACGACAAGGAGATCGTGATCGAGGCCGAGTTGCCCGGCATGCAGGAGAAGGACGTGCAACTCACGTTCCGCGATGGCGTCATTTCGATCAAGGGAAGCGTTCCGAGCGCGACGAGACCAAGGACGACGTGCACATCTGCGAGCGCAGCTACGGCAGCTTCCAGCGTTCGTTCCGCCTGCCCGATACGGTCGAGGTCGACAAGGCGGTCGCCAACTTCGACAAGGGCGTGCTGAAGGTGACGCTGCCAAAGACCGCCGAAGCTGTGAACCGCGAGAAGAAGATTCCGATCGGCCAAGGCTGATCCGGTCCAGTTCCAGGGGCTCGCCCTTGGTGGGAAGCGCGAGGGGCGACGCCCCTCGCACTTGCTTTGCTCACGCAGCAGCCGCCCTGGAGGACATGCGGTCCTTCACCAAGGCGCTCGCCGCAACGTAGTCGGGCTTGCCCGATCCGAGCAGCGGCACCGGCGCGACCAGGATCTCGGCCGGCACCGCGAGTTCGCTCGCTCCCTTCGCCTTGGCATGGGCGAGGAATTCGCTACGCGTCGCCTTGTCGTTCGACGTGATGAGCACGAGGCGCTCGCCCTTCTTGGCGTCGGGAACCGACACGACCACCGAGATCACCGCTGGCCAGACCTCCGCCGCCATCGCCTCGACCGCCGACAGCGACACCATCTCGCCGCCGATCTTGGCGAAGCGCTTGGCGCGCCCCCGGATGCGAATGAAGCCCTGCGCGTCGATGGTGACGATGTCGCCGGTGTCGTGCCAGCCATCGTGCGGTGGCTCCAGCACGCCCGGGTTTTCGGCACGCAAATAGCCAAGCATGACGTTGGGCCCGCGCACATAGAGGCGACCGCCTTCGTCGATGCCGGGTACCGGTTCGAGGCGCGCTTCCATCAGCGGCGACAGGCGGCCTACGGTGCCGGAGCGATTAGCGAGCGGCGTGTTGATTGCGAGAGATCGGAAGAGCACACGTCTGAACTCCAGTCACTTAGGCATCTCGT
>CALFEM010000264.1 GCA_937950105.1 uncultured Alphaproteobacteria bacterium
CGAGATGCCTAAGTGACTGGAGTTCAGACGTGTGCTCTTCCGATCTTCCTTCGCGCTTCGATCTGGTGGCGCTGGCCATGCAGGAACCGCAGTACGGCGCGGCCGGCGTGCGTGAGCTGCTGGCGGCGGTCGCCCGCTCGCGCGTGCCGGTGATGTCGATCATGAACATGCCGCCGCTGCCCTATCTCAAACGTATCAAGGGGCTCGACTCGGCGGCGCTGCAGCACTGCTACACGGACCCGAGCGTGTGGAGCGGGTTCGATCCGGCGAGGTTCACGCTGTGCAGCCCCGATCCGCAGGCGTTCCGTCCGCCGGACGAGAAAATCAACGTCCTGCAGGTGCGGCTGCCGACCAACTTCAAGGCGGCGCGGTTCGCTTCCGATGGCGATACGGCGATCCTCGAGCGGCTGGAGGCGGACATCGCCGCGGCGCGATACCCGTTCGGCGACGAGATGCTGGAGCTGCCGGTGAAGCTCAAGGTGCACGACTCGATCTTCGTGCCGATGGCGAAGTGGGCGATGCTGCTGGCCGGCAATTACCGCTGCGTGCAGGCGGATGGCATGCGTCCGATCAGGGACGCCGTGCATTCCGATGTCGCGGCATCGCGCGCGGTCTACGACTGGGTCGCGAGCCTGTGCGTCACGCTCGGCGCGAGCCCGGCGGACATGGTGCCGTTCGACAAGTACGCGGCCGCTGCGCAGTCGCTTTTGAGTCCGTCGTCAGCGGCGCGTGCGCTGGCGGCCGGCGCGCAGAGCATCGAGCGCGTCGACAAGCTGGTGCAGGCGATCGCGGCGCAGAAAGGCATGCGCCTTGCCGCAATCGACGAAACCGTGGCTCTGGTCGATGGCTGGCTCGCCACGAATCGGCGCAAGATCGCCTGACGTTCCGCGCCAATTGTAAGGTATGGCACAACGACAAAGGCCCCACTCTCGCGAGCGGGGCCTTTCGTTATTGCTGCAAACCGTGCGGGCCGATCAGGCCTTCGGCTCTTCGGCCGGAACTTCGGTGACGGCGGCCTCGGCGATCAGGCGCTGGGCCTGGCCGACCCAGTCGTCCTTCTCGATGCGGCCGTCGAGCTGCAGTGCTTCCTCGACGTTGGCGATGTCGTCGTCCGAGAGGTTGGCGACCTGCTCCAGCTTCATCAGGTTGAGCTGCTTCAGGCGGGCGAACAGATCGGTGTCGATGCCGTTGATCTGCGTCAGGTCGTCGGCCTCGCCCTTCGGCTTCTTGAAGCCCTTCCACGCGGCGTTGAGGCGGCGGGCGCGGGCGTCGGTGCGCTCGACGATACGGGCGGCCTTACCGCGGCGGCCACGCAGGTAGTAGAGCTTCGCGCGGCGGACGCGGCCACGGCGGATGACCTCGATGTTGGTGATGAACGGCGAGTAGATCGGGAACACGCGCTCCACGCCCTCGCCGTAGGAGATCTTGCGGACGGTGAAGCTCTCGTTGATGCCGGCGCCGAAGCGGGCGATGCAGACGCCCTCGTAGGCCTGGTTGCGGGTGTTGTTGCCCTCGACCACCTTGACGAGCACCTTGAGCGTGTCGCCGGGGCCGAACTCCGGCACGGCGCGCTTCGCGGTGATCGCCTTGATCTGCTCGAGCTCGAGCTCCTGAATGATGTTCATTTCTTTGATTCCTTGTTGTTCATCAATGCAGAGGAGCCGCGCTCTCGCGTCCTGCCTTGCGGCTGGAGCGGGTCACGGCTCGTGCGGCCCGGTGCGGGCGATCCCGTTCGAGGGGAGTTCTTGTGCGGGCGCGTATAGCTGAAACGCGGGCCCTTGTCGAGGCGGGGGCTGCCGTGGGCGCTGCCGGTCGGCGGCGCCCGTGAGCTCGGGCCAAGAGGGTCGCGGGGCACCCGAGCGGCTCAACCTCCACTCGGCGCCGGGCCGGTCATGTGGCGCATCACGCGGTCTGCAGTCGTTGCAATACCGATCTGTAGCGGCGTGGCGCGCAGTGACGGTGGCAGGCTGCCGTGCTCCACGCTCATGTCCCGAGCGTTGGACGGAGTCGTGTCGAACTGCACGTAGAGTGACCGCTGCATTCGGGCTTCGACGTGCCGGACTACCTCGAGCACACTGGTGGGTTTTCCGCTCGCCAGTAAGTGCGTGGCGGACGGCGCACGGTAGATGACCGCGTCGGCGATGAAACGGGCAATGTCATCTGCGAACACATAATCGCGGATAGTGTTGGGATTGCCAAAAATGCGCGTGGTGCGGCGGCGGATGGCATCGCCTGCGAGAGCGGCGACGAGGCCGGTTCGACCACGCGGCGCAAAGCCGTAGACCGAGGTCGGACGGTAGATCTGAGTGTTGATGCGTCCCGGAAGATCGCGCGTCAGTGCCTCTTGTTCGAGCTTTATACGACCGTAGGGCCGCAGCGGCTCGGGCCGTGTCGAACCACTGACATGGCGCCGGCCTTCGAACAGACCGCCGGCTGAGCTTAGCAAATGGAAGGTGTGTTCGGAGTCGGGCAGGCGGGTGGCGAGCCGTCTCGCGAAATCGAGCACAGCGCCGAAAGCCCGGCGTTCCGTTTCGAATGTTTCGGCCGGAGTTGCGAAACCTCCGACGCCCGCGCACCAGACACAATCAAAGAGCGACTGCTGGCCGGCTATGTCGAGATTCGTCGCTTGCCGCGCGACCGCGTGTTCGATCGCTGCGGACTGCAGCGCGAAGGGTGCAGCCGGCCCCCAGCCGAAGGGTAGAAGGTCGTTTGCCGCGATCAACCGTTGCCGCAGTTCGTGCTGTAGCGCGGAGCCGATCAGACCGAGGCCGAACAGCGCGATGACGTGATGTCGCCCGGTCGCGTGCGCCCGACCTGAGGCCAAGATCATGGGCCGGCGTCCGCGAAGTGACCGCGCAGGACAGCATCGCTCGAGCGGTCGATTACGAAATAGAGAGGGCGGCCATGCGCGCGCAAAATCAGGACCGACATGTACTCGAGCACGATGCCAAGCATCAGAAGGATGAGACCGCCAAGGAACATCGTCGTCAGCATGAGTGACGTCCAACCCTGAATTGGAAAGACGCTTGGATTGATCAGCTTCGCTAGCAGAACCCAGGCGGCCAGCAGCGCGCTCGCCGCCACGATGGCAATACCAATGCCGGTGCCGAGCCGCAACACCTTGAGCTGGTTCGAGAACAACAGCTTGCGCGCATGCGAGAGCAGCCGCAGCAGACTGTAGCCGCTGCTCTTCGAGTGCTGGAAACGTTCGTCGGTCAGGGTCATCTCGACGCTTCCGACTCGTCCGGTGAACCACGACAGCGCCACATCAAAGTAGGTATCATAGGAACATACGCTCGACGCCGCTCGCGCGACCGGGCCGCGCATCAGGCGAAAGCTGTTGAAGTGCACCGCATGCGGGCTGTTGGCCAACCAGCAGATCAGACGCTTGTAGCTGCGCGAGGCGAAATCGCGGAACGCGCCGTGGATGCGGCCCTGCGCATTGGCGTAGACGATGTCGCTGCTGCGCTCCGCAGCCGTGCGCAAGAGGTCGACGATGCGCGACGGTGGATGCTGCAGGTCCTCGTCCAGGGTCACCACCCAGTCGCCAGAGGTGTAAAGAATACCGGCTGCGGTCGCTGCGTGCTGGCCGCTGTTCCGTCCGAGGTGGAGTGCGGTCACCCAAGCGTGCTTTGCTGCCAGCCGATCGATGATCTCGGGCGAGCCGTCGCGTGCGCAGTCATCGACCAGCACGACCTCCGAGAGGAAGAACGGTCGTCCCGAAGCCGCCCACGCATTACGCACCGCTTCGATCTCTCCAATCAGCTTTTCGATGTAGCGTTCACCGGAATAGACCGGCACGACGACCGAGACTGTGATGACTGTGCTGGTCGGTTCTATCGTCATTGCGGCATCGGCGGAGAGGGTTGCGGGTTCGCCAGCGAAGTTGGTCTTCTCAGCGAGACTGCTGACGCGTGAATACCCATTGGTTCATTGCGAGGTAGGTAAGAATGGGTATGGTCGCTATAACGGCGATCATGCCGTAGGCGTAGTGCAGTCCCAGTCCCTCGACCACGACAGCCATCGCGGCGGCCGACAACAGAAGATTGGCTCCTTGCACAACCGAGTACTTCGGTGCTTCGACTTTCAGCGCGCCCTTCGAGTTGAAGGAGTAGCTGCGCTGGAGCACGAAGTTGACGGGGATCGCGATGGCGTAGCCGGCGGCACTGGCGAGCGTGGCGTCGGCGCCTAGCACCGAAATGGCTAGCGCCGTCGCCAGCGCGTAGACGGCGGCACTCAACATGCCGACGCCGACGAAGCGAATGATCTTGGTGAACTCGTGGCTCGACGGCAGCGCAGTTGCGACGCCCGATGGAGAACCAGTCTCGTCGCAATCGCGGCTGCGGTTCACGTTCGGCCTCTTGTGAAATACTGGGCGCCCAGAGGCATTCGTGAGATCGCCCCCTCGACGCTACGAACCAGGGGGCCGGTGGCGGGAATGGCGGCGATGTAGCGGGTAGCGACGTCCTTGAACCCGGCGCCGGAAAGGAGCGCCTCGGTCTTGCGAGCCGAAAGCAGCACGGCGTCGGCGTCGAACTCGCAGCGCGCCACGGTGTAGCGCGTCAGAAGATTGTACGGATTGTGCTCGAAAACCAGCGCGACGCCTTCCGGGCGGAGCACACGTTTCATCTCAGCCGCGAATGCGGTCCACTGTGCGGGCGGTACGTGATGCATGACGCAGATGGTGTAGGCGAGGTCGAAGCTCGCGTCTGCGAATGGTAGACGATTGCCATCGTAAGCTTCATAGCGCACGCCTGGATGGTCGGCACGGGCGCGCGTGATGCTGTCGACGGAGACGTCGACGCCGCTCAGTGTTCCGAGACTTTGCAGGATGTGAGGATGAATGGTGCCGACGCCACAACCGATGTCGAGAGCATCGACGCGCCCGGGATGGGTGAATTCCTCCGCCAACACCGCCTTGATGTAGTCGGCCTTGATTTTGGTGAACAGGTCGACCTTGAGTCCGGTGAACGCCAGCGACTTGTTGACGGTCGCCTCGTAGGATGTGGCGTAGTCGTCGAACTCGCTCTTTTGTCGGCCGGGTTCGGTCACAGCGCGCCTCCGCTAGGTCCGTTGGTGGATAGCGGGTCCGCCCCGACAGGGCAAGCACGAGCGTGGCCTCACCCCTCGGCCTTGAAGGGGCGGGCGAGAAGGGCGGCGATGGCGTCGTCGACGCTGGCGCGGGCCTCGACGATGGCGTGAACCGCCTCCGCGATCGGCATCTCGATCCCGCGCTCACGGGCGAGGCGGACGACGGCGGCGGCGGTCCACACGCCTTCCGTCACGGCGCGGCGCGCGCCGAGGATTTCGTCGATCGACCGGCCCTCGCCGAGCGCGCGCCCGAGGCTCATGTTGCGCGATTGCGGGCTGCCGCAGGTGAGGATCAGGTCTCCCAGGCCGGAGAGGCCCATCAACGTCTCGGGCTCGGCCCCGAACGCCTGGCCGAAGCGGCGCAACTCTGCGAAGCCACGCGCGACGAGGGCGGCATGCGCGCTGGCGCCGAGGCCCTTGCCGGCGACGATGCCGGCGGCGATGGCGAGCACGTTCTTGACCGCGCCGCCGATCTCGGCGCCGACCGGGTCGCGCGACCAGTAGAGGCGGAACTGGCGGTAGCCGAGCGACTCCGCGAGACGGCGGCCGAGGTCCTCGCGCTCGGTGGCGATGGTCAGCGCCGTCGGCAGGCCGCGCGCCACATCCGCCGCGAAGCTCGGGCCCGAAAGCACGGCGAGCGAGGCCTCGGGCAGCGCCTCGGCCAGCACCTCGCCCATCAGCTTGCCGGTCGCCTGTTCGATGCCCTTGGCGCAGTTGACGACGATGTGGCCGGGGCGCAGCAGCGGGCGCAGATCGCGCGCGACGGCGCGGACGTGCTGGGCCGGCGCCACCATCAGGATGATGTCCGAGGCGGCAATGCCGGCAAGGTCGCTGGTCGCGGTGAGGCCGGCATCGAGCTCCACGCCCGGCAGGAACAGCGCGTTGACGTGGCGCTCGTTGATGTCGGCGACCACCTCGGCCTCGCGCGCCCACAGCGTCGCCTTGCGCCCGGCGAGACGCTGCGTCTGCGCCAGCGCCGTGCCCCACGCGCCGCCCCCGATCACACCGACGCTGTCCATGGCCGCCCCCTTGTCCTGTCCGCGCGCCGTCTTACCACACGGGTACCAAGCGCCGCACCCCGCGCCGGACCGAGCCGGTCTGTTCGGTTCAGTCGGGGGCGCTGGGCTGGAGTGCGGACGCCAAAGCCTGTGGCGCTGTCGTTTTCAGAGCCGCATCGGCGCCGACGGCATCGAAAGATCGGGCAGGGCGGCAGGCGCGCCTGCCGCGGACGCCTCGCCCTCGGGCACGACGACGCGGCGGTAGAGGTGCCAGGTCGTGTGGCCGAGGACCGGCAGCGTGACGATCAGGCCGACGAACATCGGCAATGCCGAAATCACCAGTGTCACGACGATGATCGCCGCCCAGCCGATCATCGGGCCCGGGCTCGCCGCCACCGCCCTGACGCTGGTGACCATGGCCGTCACCAGATCGACATCGCGGTCGAGCACGAGCGGGAAGGACACCACCGTCAGCGTGAAAATGAGCAGAGAGATCGCCGCCCCCACGAGGTTGCCGATGGCGAGGAACGTCAGGCCCTCGCTGGTCGTGAGGATCATCGTCAGGAATTCGCGCAGGCTGGCATCCGCGCCGCTCATGCCGAGGAAAATCGCCATGAGAAAGCGCACCTGATACATCCACATGATGAAAATGAAGAGCGTGACGAAGCCCATCCATCGCACCTCGCTTCGGTTCATGACGGTGCGCCAGATGAAGCCGAGGCCGGGCGCGGGACGCCCGTGCTCGAGTTCGCGGCTGACGACGTAGAGGCCGGTCGCCAGATGCGGGGCGATGATCGCGAAGCCGGCGGCGATGGGGTAGGCGAGGTAGACCATCTTGAGCGCGGTGAGGCTCGCCACGATGAGAATGCCGCCGACCGCGACGAACGTGCCGAGCAGCAGCCCGAATCGCGGTGCCCGCTGGAAATCGCGCAGGCCGGCGGCGAAGGATTCGACGAGGTCGTTACGGGTGATGGTGCGCACGACGGGGTCGCGCTTGCCTGAGATCGCGGTGTTCATTTGCGCCTCGCTGTCGGTCGATTCGCGCGCTCTGCCGGACGCGCGCGCCCGCGACATTCTGGCACACCCATGTCGTGGTTTGGAAGGCCGTCGCGCTGCCTCTGCTGACGTGGCTCAGCCGCCCGCTGACGGCGGTTTTCCGCAAGCGTCGGGCGACACTCCGGGGCGCTGGGCGCCGAGTATCAGACGGTGTGAAGCTAGGCTTTGGCGCCCTTGAGGCCGGCACCGAGGGCGGGTGTGGCGGCGGCATCGAGAGGCCAACGCGGGCGGGCGCGGTCGTCGGCCGGATCGACG